>CAJXUB010000021.1 GCA_913061125.1 uncultured Flavobacteriaceae bacterium | reverse complement strand
GTTTGTCGGCAGAAAACGTCAAAGGTTTGCTGTAGATTATGCTCGTCCCCGACAGGATCTTCAATTGGGTTTTGACGGTCGAATTTCCTTTGTAGTTAAGCACCAATTCTACCGGGAATTCATTGCCCAAAAAGGTAAACGAATTAACATTAATTTGTTTAACACTCAAATCCATGTACTGAACAGAATCGCCCAAAACTAGTGGATAAACCGACGCGCCATTCTCGTCGGTATAATGGACAAAAGATGGCCCCACAGTTTGGTTGCCGTCGGATAACAACACCACCGCAGACCCTTCGTCGGTTGTGATGGCATTTAGAGCTTGTAAACTCCCTCCGATGTTGGACTGTTTGGCTGTAAAATCCAGAGAATCGCTCAGGGACAAGGCAGCTCCAAAACTGTAGGTTTGGAGGTCAAATTTTTGATTAAGCGCCGGGTGGTTTTTTAGGCGGTTGGCCGAAGCGACCATTGTTTCGGCTTTGTTGAGGTGTTTAATGGACTGAGAATTATCCAACAAAATGGACAATTTGGGTGGAACCACCACGGTTGTTTTTGAAACCGTTTTTGGATTCACCAACAACAAAACCAGGGAAGCCAACGAGAGTGCCCTACAAAGAGTTAAAACCCAACGGTAACGAGCGTTGGTCTGCCATGGGCGGTATTGAAAAAGCGCTACGAGGAGCGCTGTCAAAAACGAGCCTAAAATGTAAATCCCTAAAGGCGACGTTATACCCATTGTGAAAAAATTTAAATGCCGAAAAATTAGGTCAGCATACCCCCATCGACGTGGAGAGTTTGCCCGGTAATGTAGGCCGATAAATCGCTAGCCAAAAAAACACAAGCGTTGGCAATATCCTCTGGAGAGCCCCCGCGTTTTAAAGGGATGCCGGCACGCCATTGCTCCACTGTAGCGTCGTCGAGTTTGGCGGTCATTTCGGTTTCAATAAAGCCCGGAGCTATGACATTGCTTCGAATGTTGCGAGAGCCCAACTCAAGCGCTACGGATTTAGAAAATCCAATAATTCCTGCTTTGGACGCCGCATAATTGGTTTGTCCTGCATTGCCTTTAACCCCCACCACAGAACTCATGTTGATGATGGATCCCTGATGCTGTTTTAGCATGGTACGCTGGACGGCTTTGGTCATGTTAAAGACCGATTTTAGATTGACTTCAATGACCCGATCAAAATCCTCTTCTCCCATACGCATCAGAAGGTTATCTTTGGTAATTCCGGCATTGTTGACTAAAATATCGATGCGTTTAAAATCGTTTAAAACATCTGTCACAAGCTGTTGAGCGGCTTCAAAATTGGCGGCATTGCTTTGGTAGGCTTTGACGGTGACCCCAAACTTTTGAAGTTCATTTTCTAGGGCTTTGGCCGCTTCTGCGGACGAACTGTAAGTGAATGCTACGTTGGCCCCGTGCAGGGCAAAAACGGTCGCAATCCCCTTCCCTATGCCTCGACTCGCGCCGGTTATTATGGCCGTTTTTCCTTCTAATAATTTCATAATTAATATGTTGGTTTAGTTTTCATGCAAAGATAATCAATCCACTATTATATTCAATTCTTATCTAAGAAATATGGTATAGTTCCCATATATTCGGTCGGTTTTTTGTGCCGTTGAGATGAAATAGAACCCCAAATCTGTTCTTCAGCTGTGGTAACCTGCTTAGTATCAATTAGATACCACTTTTTGTTTGAGATTTTAGGTAAACCACAACCGGGCAGTTTTGGGTGTTTTATAATAATATTTATTAATTTTTAAAGCCTATAATTGTTTTAGAGTGTTGCAATTGGAATTAAAAAAAACCGCCTTTATCGAGGCGGTTTTTTTGTATGGTAAAATTTTTTTTAGGCCAAAACTTCGGCAACTTTTTTTCCAATTTCAGCCGGGGAATCCACCACATGAATGCCACACTCTCGCATGATGCGTTTTTTGGCTTGGGCCGTATCGTCGCTACCACCAACAATGGCACCCGCATGCCCCATGGTTCGACCTGCAGGGGCCGTTTCTCCAGCAATAAAACCAACCACAGGTTTGGTGCTGCCGCTTTGTTTGTACCATTGGGCGGCATCGCCTTCGAGCTGACCTCCAATTTCGCCAATCATGACCACACATTTGGTTTCGTTGTCGTTAATGAGGAGTTCCAGAGCGTCTTTAGTGGTGGTTCCAATGATGGGGTCTCCACCAATACCAATTGCTGTGGATACACCCAGTCCTTGTTTGACCACTTGGTCGGCCGCTTCGTAAGTTAGCGTTCCAGATTTGGAAACCACTCCAACATCTCCTTTTTTAAAGACAAAGCCTGGCATGATGCCAACTTTGGCCTCTTCTGGGGTGATGACTCCAGGACAATTGGGCCCCACCAAACGACAAGGTTTATCTTTGATGTAATCGGCAGCTTTAATCATATCGGCCACAGGAATGCCTTCCGTTATGGTAATAATCACTTGAATGCCAGCATCGGCAGCTTCCATAATGGCATCGGCTGCAAAGGCCGGGGGAACAAAGATAATGCTGGTATTGGCATCAACTTGGTCCACCGCTTCTTTTACGGTATTGAACACGGGTTTGTCGAGGTGGGTTTGCCCGCCTTTGCCAGGCGTAACACCCCCGACCACGTTGGTGCCATAGGCAATCATTTGCTCGGCATGGAAGGTGCCTTCACTCCCTGTAAAACCTTGAACAATAATTTTCGAATTTTGGTTAACTAGAACGCTCATTTAAGATAAATTTTTATTGGTACAAATGTAATTTTTTGAAGTCGATATATAAAACCAAATGTTACTTTTCTTTCCACTTTTGAAGTAGATTTGGCAATTGGCGTAAAGCCGCCATTTCTTTCAGTTTTGTTCTGGATTCTTGAATGGGGGTGCCAAAGTAGGTTTTCCCCCCTGCCACCGATTTGGTAACGCCGGTTTGCCCCATGATTACCGCTTTAGCACCAATGGTGATGCCGCTGTTGGTGCCCACTTGTCCCCAAAGGGTCACTTCGTCCTCCAACACGCAGCATCCTGCGATGCCCGTTTGTGAGGCAATTAGGCATTTTTTTCCAATAATGGTATCGTGACCCACTTGAATTTGGTTGTCCAATTTGCTGCCTGCACCAATGGTGGTATCACCTGTAACACCACGATCTATGGTGCATCCCGTACCGATATGGACGTCGTTTTCGATAACAACTCGCCCACCCGATAGCAATTGGTCAAACCCATCTGGTCTGTTTTTGTAATAAAACGCATCGCCGCCAATGACAGTCCCTGAGCCAATGACCACACGATCGCCAATGATGGTATCGCCCAGTATGGTCACATTGGCATGAATCAAACACTGGTTTCCAATTTGAACGTTTGGGCCAACAAACACCTGAGGTTGCAGTTGGGTGCCTTGGCCAATCTTGGCCGATGCATCTATGCCAACCGAGGATGGCACAAAGGGTTTAAAATGCGCTGTCAGTATGTTGAAATCTCGAAACGGATCGTCGGAAATCAAAAGGGCTTTGCCTTCTGGGCAATCCACTTTTTTATTGATTAAAACAATAGTAGCTGCAGAATTTAGGGCTTTATCGTAATACTTCGGATGATCCACAAAGACAATATCGCCCGGCGTAACCACATGGATTTCATTCATACCTAACACAGGGAAATCGTTAGACCCCACAAAGGAACAGTTAAGAATACTGGCGATGTGTTTTAGTGTTTGTGGCTTTGGAAATTTCATTAAAAAATTAGTCTTTAACGCGTTCTTTATAGGTGCCTTTGGCCGTTTCTATTTTGACTTTATCCCCTTCGTTGATAAACAATGGCACCATGATGGTTGCGCCCGTTTCAACCGTTGCAGGTTTGGTGGCGTTGGTTGCTGTGTTGCCTTTAACACCGGGTTCTGTAGCAGTCACTTCTAGGATGACACTGGCGGGCATTTCCACCGACAATGGCATTTCGTCCTCAGAATTGATAATAACGGTTACCAACTCTCCTTCTTTGAGAAGCCCGGGGTTGTCAATAGAAGATTTATTTAATGTAATTTGGTTGTAATCTTCAACATTCATAAAATGAAACTGATCGCCCTCTGGATAGAGGTACTGAAATTTGTGGGTTTCCACCCGAACATCGTCAATTTTATGACCTGCAGAAAAGGTGTTATCAATCACTTTTCCTGTGGTGACGCTTTTGAGTTTGGTTCGGACAAAGGCAGGGCCTTTTCCAGGTTTAACGTGTAAAAATTCGATGATTTTATAAATATCGTGGTTGTAACGAATGCACAACCCATTTCGGATGTCTGATGTACTTGCCATGTAATTTTAATTTGATTTAAAATACCCTTTCATGATGCCTCGGTGGGAGTTTTTGATAAATTGTAAAATCTCGTCCCGTTCTGGTGTGGCTTCCATCTCGGCTTCAATGATGGCCGAGGCCTGGGTGTTGTTGTAATTTTTTTGATATAATAATCTGTAGATGCCTTGAATTTCTCTAATTTTTTCGGTGGTGTAACCTCTTCGGCGCAGGCCCACAGAATTAATCCCCACATACGATAGAGGTTCCCGTGCTGCTTTAACATAAGGCGGTACATCTTTTCGTACCAACGAGCCCCCTGTTACAAAAGCGTGATTTCCGATGGAACAAAACTGGTGAACTGCTGTCATTCCAGCCAAAACCACATAATCGCCAACGGTGATGTGGCCTGCCAAAGTGCTGTTGTTGGAAAAAATACAATGGTTCCCAACAATACAATCGTGAGCGATATGGCAGTAGGCCATAATTAAACAATTATCGCCAATCACTGTTTTCATTCGGTCCTTTGTTCCTCTATTGATCGTCACACATTCTCGGATGGTTACGTTATTTCCAATTTCAACAGTGGTTTCTTCATCGTCGTATTTCAAATCCTGTGGGACAGCAGAAATGACCGATCCAGGAAAAATATTACAATTTTTTCCAATTCGTGCACCCTCCATAATGGTTACATTTGAGCCAATCCAAGTCCCCTCTCCAATGACTACATTGTTGTTGATGGTTGTAAAGGGCTCAATGACTACATTTTTGGCAATTTTCGCACCGGGATGAACATATGCAAGAGGTTGATTCATAGTGTGTTATTCTTTTACTTTAGAAATTTGAGCCATTAATTCGGCTTCTGCGCATAACTTTCCATTGGCGTAGGTATAGCCCTGCATGTGGCAAATGCCACGACGAATCGGACTGATTAGAGAACAACTGAAAATAAGGGTGTCGCCGGGTACAACTTTTTGTTTAAACTTGACGTTATCAATTTTCATGAAAAAGGTTAAATAATTTTCAGGATCTGGAACGGTGTTTAGCACCAAAATTCCACCCGTTTGTGCCATAGCTTCAACGATGAGAACCCCGGGCATGACTGGTGCGCCAGGGAAATGCCCTTGAAAAAAGGACTCGTTCATGGTAACATTTTTTGAACCAATCACGTGATTGGGAGATAACTCAAAGACTTTGTCAAGCAATAAAAACGGTGGCCGGTGTGGCAGCATGTCCATAATGGCATTGACATCCATTACAGGGGTTTGATTCAAATCAACATTCGGAACATTATTTCGGCGTTCGTTTTTGATGATTTTGGACATTTTTTTGGCAAATTGGGTGTTTACAAAATGACCCGGCTTGTTGGCAATAACTTTGCCTTGCAACCGCATTCCGGCTAGTGCCAAATCGCCAATCACATCCAACAGTTTGTGTCGAGCGGCTTCATTGGGATAATGAAGGGTGAGGTTGTCCAAAATCCCGTTCGGTTTAACAGAGATAGAATCTTTATTAAACGCCACTTTTAATTTTTTCATCGTATCGTCAGAAAGGGGTTTATCGACATAAACGATAGCGTTATTTAGATCGCCGCCTTTAATTAGTCCGTGTTCAAGCAACATTTCCAATTCGTGCAAGAAACTGAAGGTTCTGGAATCTGAAATGTCTTTTTTGAAATTGGAAAGTTTAGAAAGTGTGGCATTTTGTGTGCCTAGTACTTTGGTACCAAAATCAACCATAGTGGTTATTTGATATTCTTTTGATGGGATAATTGTAATGTCGCTTCCCGTTTCTTCATCGACATACGAAATCACATCTTTAACTACAAATACCTCACGAAATGCGTCTTGTTCTACAATTCCAGCAGTTTCTAAAGCTTCAACAAAAAACTTAGAGGATCCGTCCATTATGGGAGGTTCGGAGGTGTTTAGTTCTATGGTAGCGTTGTCGATGTCCAATCCAACAAGCGCAGCCAGAACATGCTCGCAGGTTTGTATGGACACACCATTTTTTTCGAGACAAGTCCCCCGTTGGGTGTTTGTCACAAAATTGGCATCGGCCTTGATAACGGGTTCGCCTTCGAGATCGACCCGTTTAAAGGCAAATCCGGAATTGGCCTCGGCGGGCAAAAAGGTAAGGGATACATTTTGTCCCGTATGAAGTCCTACCCCATTGAGCGAGGTGGGTTTTGCGATTGTTTTTTGTTTGGTTTGGGTTTTTAAAATCATGATTTGATTTCTTTTTTCAATTCATCAAGTGTTTTAACTAAATGCGGTAGGTTTTTAAAATGAACGTAGGATTTGTAATAATCGCCGTAACCAAAGGCAGGTGTTCCCTGGAGGGTGGCGTTATCGGGGACGCTTTTAGCGATTCCAGATTGGGCTTGTATTTTCACGTGATTTCCGATTGTAATGTGGCCTACTATTCCAACTTGACCTCCAATCTGACAATATGCGCCTATTTTGGTTGACCCTGCGATTCCAGTTTGTGCAGCAATGACTGTATGCTCCCCAATGGTTACATTGTGAGCCACCTGTATTTGATTATCCAATTTAACCCCATTCTTGATGAGGGTTGATCCTAGAGTAGCGCGATCAATGGTGGTTCCTGCACCAATATCCACATGATCCTCTACGATGACGTTTCCAATTTGCGGTACCTTTTTGTAGACCCCAGACTCGTTTGGTGAAAAACCAAAACCATCTGCACCAATAATCACACCCGCTTCGATGGTACAATGGTTTCCAATTTGACAATCAGAATAAATCTTTGCACCAGCATAAAGTGTGGTGTTGTGGCCAATCGTAACGTTGTCGCCAATGTAGGAGTTGGGGTATATTTTAACATTATTCCCAATGGAAACATTAGCACCAATATGACTAAAAGCCCCAATGTAAATATCGGTACCGTAAGTAGCTGTGTCGGAAATATAAACAGGAGACTCTACGCCCGATTTGTTGGATTTTATAAGATTATAATGTTCCAAAAGAGTTGAAAAAGCCGAGTAAGCATTTGATACTTTTATGAGTGTGGTACTGATATCTTTCTCCGGCTCAAAGTCTTGGTCAACGATGGTAATGGTTGCGTTTGTGGAGTAAATATGGGCGGTGTATTTAGGGTTTGAAAGAAAGGTTAAAGACCCAGGAGTGCCCTCTTCTATTTTGGACAATCTAAACACCTCGGCGCTTTCGTCTCCAACAATTTTTCCCCCAAGAAGTTCTGCTATTTGGTTAGCTGTAAATTTCATACCACTGCAAAAATATAAAAAAATATCATAGGGGCTTTTTGGGATAACACAAGTAGTGTCGTTTTGTAGTTTTGGTCAACCCTTTGATATTGATCAAATCGGACGTGTTTTCTAGTGTTGAAACGCTGCCGTTTTTGTGCAAAATTTTTATGGGATTATCTTGAGGATTATAAGGTGTATTATGAGCACTACCCCCAAATACATAATAGGAAACCGCTTCGTGGCTTAACCCCAATGCTTCAGCCCACTTGTGTTGTTGTTTTTCAAGTTTTGGTGCGATGGATTTTTTTGGGTGAAATTTAATCTTAAAGAGACGACGTTCCAAGAGACGTTTGGACAAGTCGCTTAAAATAAAGTCGTGATGAGTTTGCCAAGATTTCAGGGCGGCTATAATATCAAAATCATCCAATTGAACAAATTGTTCCAAAAGATCATCTGAAATATAAGCATCCTTAAAACTGTGGTTTAGAAAAAATTCGAACGCCGGACTAACACCCGAAATTCCTTGAGTTTTCGCCAGGGTTTTAGCTCGTTTTAAAAGATTGATAATCATGTGCTCGGCCACCAGTCCTGTTTTGTGCAAATAGACTTGCCAATACATCAACCGCCGTGTGGTCAGAAATTTCTCTATCGAATAAATTCCTTTCTCTTCAATGACCAATTGGTCGTTCACTACAGTCATCATCGAAATAAGGCGTTCGCTATTGATATTCCCTTCAGATACCCCAGTGTAAAAACTGTCGCGCTTGAGATAGTCAGAACGGTCCATGTCCAACTGCCCCGAAATGAGTTGACCAAAAAAAGCACGGTGGTATTGCCCCTTAAACATCTCAATTGCAAGAGTGAGCTTGCCTCTAAACTCGACATTTAATATTTCCATAATACGCAACGAAATGGCTTCGTGGCTAACCCCATGAACCAAGCTGTGCTCCATGGCGTGACTGAATGGCCCATGTCCAATGTCGTGAAGTAAAATGGCAATGTAAAGGCCATTTTCTTCATCTTCGGATATCTCAACCCCTTTAAAACGTAATATTCGCACGGCCTTTTGCATCAAGTGCAAACATCCTAAAGCGTGATGAAATCGAGTGTGATGCGCCCCTGGATATACCAGATACGACAAACCCATTTGAGAAATTCGACGTAGGCGCTGAAAGTAGCGGTGCGCTACCAAATCAAATATTAATGCGTTTGGAATTGTAATAAATCCGTGGATTGGATCGTTAAATATTTTGAGTTTGTTTTTGGTATTCAATCGAATTAAGTTTTAATTTAGTAAACTCTAATGTCCGCTAATGCGTCACCAACAAAAGTAATAAAACCATACCATTTAACTTCTTAAAAACGCGATTTTATGAGACCAATTCAAATTTTGTGGGTTGATGATGAGATTTCATTTTTGAAGCCCCATATCATTTTTTTGGAACAAAAAAATTACGCCATAACCTCCTGCCGGAGCGGTACAGAAGCGTTAGAAATTTTTAAAACTAACGATTTTGACATTGTCTTTTTGGATGAAAACATGCCCGGTCTGACGGGTTTGGAGACTTTATCGGAATTAAAAGAATTGAAATCCAACGTCCCCGTAGTAATGATCACAAAAAGTGAGGAAGAGTGCATAATGGAGGAGGCCATCGGGAGCAAAATTTCGGATTATCTCATTAAACCCGTAAATCCCAACCAAATTCTGTTGAGTTTAAAAAAGAATTTGGATCATACCCGACTGATTGCCGAGAAAACTTCGTCCAATTATTTGCAAGAATTCCGAACCATCGCTTTAGAAATAAACGCCTTAAACCGTTGGGAATCTTGGACAGAAATGTACAAAAAATTGGTGTATTGGGAGTTGGAATTGGAAAATTCCCAGGATGCGGCCATGCAAGAAATTTTGGATGCTCAAAAAGCAGAAGCCAACATACAGTTTTGCAAATTTATTGAACAACACTATGCGTCGTGGTTTGAAGACGAAACACCCCCAGAATTGTCCCACACTTTATTTAAAAATAAGATTTTACCAGAAATTAATTCGCAGCAACCCACCCTGCTGTTGATGATTGACAACTTGAGATACGACCAGTGGAAAGCCATCGAATCAACCGTCAGTATGCATTACAAAACGGCTTTGGAAACGCTGTATTGCAGCATCTTACCCACAGCCACACAATACGCCAGAAATGCATTTTTTTCAGGATTAATGCCCGATGAAATGAAAACAAAGCACCCAAATTTTTGGAAAGACGATATGGATAAAGGTGGGAAAAACCTGTTTGAAAATGAATTTTTAAAACATCAGCTCCAGCGGCTCAACCGATCGGATATTTCCTTCGAATACACCAAAATTACAAATTTAAGAGATGGTCGAAAATTAGCAGGTCAAATCAAAACAAAAACCAAGAACAATTTAACCGTGGTGGTGTATAATTTTGTGGATATGCTTTCGCATTCTAAAACTGACATGGAGGTGGTGAAAGAATTGGCTTCGGACGACAAAGGGTACCGATCTCTTACCCAAAGCTGGTTTAAAAACTCCCCGTTGTTGGATATTATTAAACAAGCCCAACAATATAATTTTAAACTCATTATTACTACAGATCACGGGACCATTAATGTGAAACACCCCTCCAAAGTGGTTGGAGACAAAGACACCAGTCTGAACCTCAGATACAAAACAGGACGAAGTTTGAGCTACGACTCCAAAGGCGTGTTTGCGGTTAAAAATCCTAAATCCGTTGGATTGCCATCAATATCGCTAAACAGTGATTTCATTTTTGCCAAAGAAAATCTGTTTTTTGCCTATCCAAACAAGTTTAACCACTATGTGAATTATTACCGAAATTCTTATCAGCATGGTGGTATTTCTTTAGAAGAAATGATTATTCCTTTTGTAATTTTAAACCCAAAATAAAAAGCCATGACTTTACGCTACACGCTAGACAATATTGATGCCGTTGCAAAACAATTACTCGATTGTTTTGAATCCAAAATTGTGTTATTCAACGGCGAAATGGGGAGCGGAAAAACCACGCTCATCTCCGCATTGGTTCGGGCTCTTGGAGGTGAATCGGAAACCTCCAGCCCCACTTTTTCGATAGTAAATGAGTATAAAGTTTCGTCCGATTTTGTGTATCATTTTGATTTTTATAGAATTAAAAACCACTACGAAGCCCTGGATATTGGTATTGAAGACTATTTTTGCTCGGGGTATTGGAATTTTATTGAATGGCCCGAAAAAATTAAATCCCTTCTTCCAGATGACCACACGGTGGTCCATCTCACCATCGAATCTGACAATGAAAGACGGCTGGACTGTGTTTACAGCAATAATTCATGAACCGATTCTAAAAATAATTGTAATTTGCAAGAACAATACCACAACCAATGCAAAAACCAATATCCCCTTTTTCCAAGTCAGAACTCCTTCCGAAAGAAGAACGTTTGGAGGTTTCCAGCACCAGCAAGGAATTATTTATTGGAATTCCCAAAGAACGATCGTATCAAGAAAAACGCATTTGTCTTACTCCCGACGCTGTATCGGCATTGTCCAACAATGGCCATCGCGTTTTAATTGAATCGGGGGCTGGAAATAATGCCGCATTTAGCGACTCCGAATACAGCGAAGCTGGGGCTGAAATTACTGAGGATACTGCAAGAGTTTTTGGGTGTTCCATCATCCTAAAAGTTGAACCCCCAACACTAGAAGAAATTGAACTCATCAAACCCAACAGCATTTTAATTTCGGCATTGCAACTAAAAATGCAACAAAAACCCTATTTCGAAGCGCTGGCCAAGAAACGCGTTACCGCCCTTGGATTTGAATTCATCAGAGACAACGATGGTGCATTTCCTGCCGTAAGACAACTAAGCGAAATTGCAGGAACTGCCTCAATTCTTATCGCCTCAGAAATCATGTCTATTACCAATGTTGGTAACGGTTTAATGATGGGGAATATAAGTGGAATGCCCCCCACCGAAGTGGTGGTGATTGGCGCTGGTGTTGTGGGCGAATATGCCACAAAATCCGCATTAGGGCTTGGCGCTAATGTGAAAGTATTCGATAACTCCATTACCAGACTCAGAGGATTGCAGGACAATGTCGGACAGCGCATTTATACCTCCACCATGCAACCCAAAAATCTGCGAAAAGCACTCATGCGCTGTGATGTTGCTATCGGAGCAACTAAAGGCAAAAACAGAGCACCAATTTTGGTGAACGAAGCCATGGTCGAAACCATGAAACAAGGAGCGGTAATCATTGATGTCAGTATCGATATGGGCGGCTGTTTTGAGACCAGCGAATTGACCACTCACGACCAACCCACCTTTGAAAAACATGGAGTAATCCATTACTGTGTGCCAAATATTCCGGCGCGATATTCCAGAACCTCTTCCGTTTCTTTGAGTAATATTTTTATGCCCTATCTTTTGCAAATCGGAGAAGCAGGTGGTTTAGAAAATGCCATTCGACAAGACCAAGGACTAAAACACGGGTTGTATGTTTACCATGGCGTGATTACCAACAAATCTGTGTCCAATTGGTTCGATTTAGATCACAGAGATTTAAACCTTCTCATTTTTTAGTTTTTAACCCAATTAGCTTATGAAATTAATTCATCGTTTTGGATTTTATTTTGGTGGATTTTCTATCGGATTAATTTTTTTAATGTTTTTTTTAAGTGGAAAGAAAACAAGTTGTGCCTATGGGCCTAACGCTCGAGTTTTAAAAAATATCAACAGTAAAAAAATACTTTTTTCCAACGAAGCATCGGAGGTTATGCGCCAAAATGCGTTGGACTCCAACTCCATTTTCGAGGTGCTAAAATACGGCGAGGTTGTATTTAATGAAAGTGATACCAAACGAGACAGTTGTAGGGTTTACACCATTCGGCGTCAAGGCATCAAGCTCAAAGTAGAAAATTGCGATAGCTTGGCCACGGTGAAATCTCTTAAAAAAGGACCCTAAAGTTTTCTGCGTTTTTTTTCGGCCTGAATTAATTTCAATTCGCGGCTGGTTTGACCAGCAACGGAGGTATTTTCTTCTGCCCTGCGGATAAGGTAGGGCATGACGTCTTTTATGGGACCAAAAGGCAAGTATTTGGCGACATTATAGTTGGCATCAGCCAGATTGAAACTGATATGATCGCTCATCCCGTAAAGTTGGCCAAACCAAATGCGCGAATCGGTTTTTGAAATGCCATTTTTGGTCATAAAATCCACAGTATCCATTGTGCTTTTTTCGTTGTGCGTTCCCAGAAAGATGCTAACTGTTTTCAGATGGTCTAAACTAAATTTCAAACACGCTTCAAAATTAGCGTCTGTAGCTTGTTTGGTTTCGCAAATGGGCGATTTGTAGTGTTCATTCCTGGCACGATCTCGCTCTTTTTCCATGTATGCCCCTCGTACAAGTTTAAACCCTAATAAAAAACCTTCTTTTTCTGCTGTGTCCTTCACTTGTTTCAAATACGCCAAACGATCCCAACGGTAGGCCTGTAATGTGTTGTAAACCACTGCTTTGGATTGATTGAAATGGCGCATCAAATCCAACAGCAAATCGTCTGCAGCGTCTTGCATCCAGCTTTCTTCAGCATCCACAAGGACGGCCACTTCACGGTCATAGGCGTATTGACAAATCTCGTAAAATCGTGCTTTTACTCTGTCCCACTCTTGGCATTCTTCCGTTGTGAGAGCTTGTTTGGAGGAAATTTTTTCGTACAAATCAAAACGCCCTATCGCTGTGGGTTTGAACACCGCAAAAGGCATGGCCGTTTTTTCTGCGGTAAAATCAATTAATTCCTTGGTTTTAAATACTACGAAATCAAACTGCGGTTCTTCTTGTTTCCCTTCCACCGAATAGTCCAAAACGCTTGAAACGCCACTTTGGAACATTTGACTGATTTTTGGTAAGCAATCCGTAGCACTAACGCCTCCACAAAAGTGATCAAAAACTGTAGAACGAATCAATCCCTCGACGGGTAAATTTGCTTTAAGGGCAAAATTCGTGGCTGCAGTTCCAATGCGAACCAATGGCTCGTTGGAAATCATTTTAAACAAAAAATAGGCCCGCTCCAATTCCGAATCGGATTTGAGATGGAAAGCAACGCTGGTATTACTGAAATCTACTTTGGAGTTTGACATGAATATTGATTTCAAATCTAATTTCAAAAATATCGATTTCTAATAAATTTCATACTATATTTGATCTTCAAAATGAAATCAATACAATCCACATCCTACGAAATTCATTTCGGTTCCAGAGCTTTTGACAAGTTACAAAGCTATCTTGATTCGAATCCATTTTCTAAAATTTTTATTTTGGTTGATTCCAATACACACAACTTTTGTTTGCCTAAATTTCATGAACGTATTGAATTCAAATCGTCGGTAGAAGTTATAGAAATTCCTGCTGGAGAAGCACATAAAACCATCGAGACTTGCATGGAAGTTTGGCGAAATCTTCTCGCATTGGGAGCTGATAGAAAATCGTTAATTCTTAACCTTGGCGGTGGTGTTGTGACTGATCTTGGGGGCTTTGTCGCATCAACTTTCAAACGTGGTATTGAATTTATCAATATTCCCACCACACTATTGGCCATGGTAGATGCCTCTGTGGGCGGTAAAACCGGAGTTGACTTGGATTTATCCAAAAATCAAATTGGAACCATCAGTTTTGCATCAATGGTTTTGATTGATTCTCTTTTTTTGGACACCCTTCCTTCCAATGAAATGCGGTCTGGATTGGCCGAAATGCTAAAGCATGGTTTGATTTTTGACCGAGAGTATTGGAATGCTCTAAAAGGACTGCATCCAGCAAAACTTTCGAATTTGGACCAACTAATTCACCACTCTGTCGAATTGAAACACACAATCGTTTCAAAGGACCCCAACGAAATGAACGACCGTAAATTCTTAAACTTTGGCCATACGCTTGGGCACGCCATAGAATCGTATTGCCTTGATAATCAGGAGCAAACAACCCTGCTTCATGGCGAGGCCATCGCCATAGGAATGATTCTGGAAGGGTATCTTTCTTGGGAATTGTGCGGTTTGGAAGCCTCCGATTTAAAGGATATTAGAACCAACATATTAAACATCTATCCCTTGGAGCCGTTCGATGTGAAATCCATTGAATCGATCAGTAATCTTCTTAAATACGACAAAAAAAACACCCACGGACGGGTGAATTTTGTTTTGTTAAAAACCATCGGCGAATGTCAAATGGATGTCGAAGTCGATGACAGTTTAATCCAAAACGCATTTGAGTTTTATGCGAAAGGAGTTATTGCAACTCGTTAAAAATGGAATGCATCAAACGTTTTTTATCATTGATACTCTCCTCTAAAGAAATCATTGTTTCGGTTCTGTAAATGCCCTCAATATCGTCGATTTTGAAAATAATTTCTTTGGCATGGGTTGTACTTTTTGCACGGATTTTACAGAAAATATTAAATTTCCCAGTCGTAATATGAGCTACTGTAACATGTGGAATTTCATTAATGCGTTGAAGCACAAATTTGGTCTGCGATGTGTTTTGCAAATAAATCCCAACATAAGCAATAAAAGTGTATCCTAACTTCTGATAATCCAGAGTCAAGGACGAGCCTTTAATTATTTTGGCCTCCTCCATTTTTTTGACCCGAACATGGACCGTTCCAGCCGAAATCAGAAGTTTTTTTGCAATGTCGGTAAAAGGAATTCGCGTATTTTCGATGAGCATATTTAGGATTTGGTGGTCAACTTCGTCGAGTTTGAATTTAGCCATTTTGGTTTATTTTAAAGTATTATTTATAATTACACAAATTTAATAATAAAAATCCAACAAAAACTAAATATCATTAAGATATCACTAATAAAAACTACGAAAACGTTATATTAAATCGAAATTTTTAGGGTTTCGTTTCCAATTTTAAAGGAGCCATCAGAGTTTTCAGAGAGATGTTGCCCTTGAGCATCTATGGTTTGGTGCCCAAAACAATGGTGCAAATCGCCCTTAACTTTGATTTTGGGAACAAAATGTATATCAGCCCCAACAAGCGTTTCTTCGAACATGATACCAATATCTTGAGGAGAATCGACTTGGTCATTTTCACTGAAGGCATTTCGAATGAGAACATCAAAAAAATGAGGTTCGTTCTCTGGGATATTGTGGTAGTCCCTGTCAATATTTTGGGTTGGAATCCCATGAGTTATTGAAATTAGGGCTTCCAAAAATGCCATGAGAATGAATTTTCGGGTAACTTCTCTGTTGTAGTCTGCTTCGAAATGACCCGCTTCAAAAAGCACGGTCGGAACCCCTTTAGACTGAAACAAATCACCCACACAATTGCTGTTAAACTCATCGCTGTATCGCCCAATTTGATCGGGGATATAAGATTGTAAAACCGTGTTTATTTGATTTATGATGGCCATGGCCGTTCGCCTGGTTGGGGTGATGGTGCGTTTTTTATTTTCAGAGGGCGACAAAAAACTAACCGTTGCAGGTTTGGGCTGATTTCCAGCGCTAAAAATAGTGCGTTGGTCGTGCATGTTAAAACAAAAATTCGGTTGAAACGAATAAAAAATACGACTCAACAACTGACTTTCACTCTGTGTTAGATTCTTTGCATCGCGATTAAGATCCACCGCATTAGAATTTAGCCGCGTGTAGCACTCAGCGCCATCGGGGTTTAAAATGGGAATAATCTGCAATGTAATTTGCTCTGACAGGGACACTAAACCCAACGGTTGGAGGGCAAAAATAGCATCAAAAATTGCTTTAGTACAGGTCGATTCGTTGCCGTGCATTTGAGACCAAGCTAAAATTTTCAAAGCACCGGAGCCAAACGAAACGCCATAAATCGGCTTGCCTTGCTCAGAATGGCCTAAAATTTCATGTGTAAAACCATAGGGTAAAATTTGCAAAAGCGGTAAAATATGCGCATTGGTGATGTAGCGACCTTTGAGTTGCTTGACGCTCAATTGGTCAAAATTGGAATCTATAATAGTATGGATATTCAACTTTAATTTTTTTGTGATTACAAAAGTAATCAATCCTTTTTTTACATCTGTAAACATCGTTTTACCCCACTTTTGTTTACATCTGTGTTGAAATGTGGTTTAAAATTAAAGTAATTCTTTATATATAATAATTTTATATTTAAATAATTGAAATTCAGTATTTTAACTATTATTTAGTCAAGTTACAATTTAATTAAATTCCCTTGTTTATTTTTCAATTTGCATAAAAAAAGAATTCCATTTACATTTGTAAAATATCTTAAAATATACAATTGTAAACATGGATGTTATTGAGAATTTTAGCAAACGTTTAAACGAAATTTTAGATCATTATGGCCTATCAGCATCTGCATTTGCGGATCTTATTAACGTACAACGTTCAAGTATTTCTCATGTGATTAGCGGACGAAACAAGCCTAGTTTAGATTTTATTTTAAAATTGAACTCCGCTTGCCCCGATATCAATTTATATTGGCTCCTAAATGGCAAAGGCAGCATTACAGCCCAGCCCTCACCTGCCCCAATTGAAATCTCGGAACAAATTCCACAAACAAAAATTAGTGCGAACCCGCAACCCTGCAACAACTCACAACCAAAACGCGTAGAACGTATTGTGGTATTTTACAACGACGGCACATTTGAATCCTACTCTGATTCAAATTTTAGCAAAAATTAACCCATTCTTCGTATTTTTGCGGCATGAAGTATTTTATGCCTTTGATTTTTATTTTCAACACATCTTGCTATGACGTTCAGCGCGATTGTGAAGCTTTTAAAACTGGAACTTTTCAGAGTAATATCACCATTGACGGTCAAACCTTTGTGTCAAAATTTGAGCGCACAACGGATTTACAAATTGAACAATTTGATGGGCAAATAGACTCGGCCTCCGTTCGTTGGATTAACGATTGTGAAATGATTTTTAGAACCCTCAACCCCAAATCGAGAATTGAAAAAAAAGACATTCACCTGAAAATTCTGAGTACCTCTACCACTTCTTACACCTTCGAGTACGGGTATGTGGGAGATTCTAAAAAACAAAAAGGCGTCGCAAAGCGGATGGATTAGAACAGAGTAGTTTGCCCGTCGCTGGAGGAAGCCCCGTCGTCAGTTGGTTTGGGAGGGGCTGGTATTTCAGAAGTTGAAGATTTTACGGCTGAAGATTCAGATGACGCACTAAGATCTTGTTCATCAACGACTTCCAAATCATCCGCGTGAATTTCTTTGGGTGGATCAAATGGCAGGGGCTCCAACAGATCTATTTGATTAATTTTAAATTTACTCAACTGATTTCCTAATGCAGAAATACCTTTGATGGTGATAAACTGCTCAACATCAATGGATTGGTTCGGTCGGCGGTCTTTACCTCGATCTTTAGCAAAGGTAATATCAACTACTGGGCGCCAATCGGTACTTACAATTTCCAGAGTACTTGAAGGATGCGATGAGATAAAAACATCTTCTTTATTTTCATTTTCAATTAAAAAACGCTTGACATAGTACCGTTCTTTAGCGCCATCGAAATATACGGCAGAAATGGGTTTCTTGGGAATCCATTTCTCAAGAACAATCATATCGTCACTAAAATGGGTGGTTATGTCTGGAACGATGGTTTTAATTCTTCCGGACTGAAAAATCACCAAAAGTCGATCTTCCCCTCTGAATTCTCCAATTAAATCGCCACGGCCATCAACATTCAAACGCTGGATGGTGTCATCAAACCAAATTTTTCTTGGTTTTAACGTGCTAACACCTTTTTCTTTTAGCTCAACACGTTTTATGGCGTTTTTGGTCACCAAATTCCCTTTAGAAGATCGACCCTTAATTAGAATATCGGCAAAATTCACATCCCATTTTAATTTTTTTATACTTCCCACTTGGCGCAGTAAAATGGACACTACTTCGGCTTCGCCGTTGGGATTGGCTGAAAAATACAATACGTTGGTTTGTGGTTTTCCACCTGTGAGGTCATATTCGCGATCTCTAGTGATGGAAGTTACAGCAAAACGCTTGATGTATGAGGCGCCACCCTTACCGTCTTTGTAAATCATGTTGTAAATGGTTCGAGCATCTTTTTTCTTAAAAACGGCCACATGGATGATGTTTTTACCCACAAATGTTTTGCTGTCCACCTTCGTTACCATCATTTTTCCACTTTTGGTAAAAACAATAATATCGTCAATGTCACTACAATCACAAACATATTCCTCGCGGCGCATGGCAGTCCCCACAAAGCCCTCTTCTCGGTTAACATACAGTTTTGTGTTTCGAATGACAACTTTGGTGGCATCGACATCGTCAAATACCTTAATTTCAGTTTGTCGTGCTTTCCCCGTACCATAATCCGTTTTTAGACGTTTAAAATATGCAATCGCATATTCGATTATGGCAGCCAAATGAGATTTCGTTTCTTCAATTTGACCTTCAAGAGCTTCAATTTTTTGTTGTGCTTTATCAATGTCAAATTTTGAAATACGCTTGATTCTAATTTCGGTTAAACGAATAATATCGTCCTCAGTAACCTCTCGCTTAAGGTGTTGAATAAAGGGTTTTAGTCCCGTATCGATGGCGGCAATGACACCTTCCCAAGTTTCTTGTTCTTCAATGTCGCGATAGATTCTATTTTCTATAAAAATTCGCTCAAGTGATGCAAAATGCCATTGCTCCTCCAATTCGCGCAATTTGATTTCCAATTCTAATTTTAACAACTCCACGGTGTGATCCGTGGATCGTTTTAGCATTTCTGAAACACCTATAAACAAGGGTTTGTTGGTTTCAATGACGCAACCTAAAGGCGAAATCGAGGTTTCACAATTGGTGAATGCAAACAGTGCATCGATGGTTTTGTCTGGTGAAATTCCAGAGGGCAAATGAATTAAAATCTCAACCTCAGCGGCAGTATTATCTTCAATTTTTTTAATCTTAATTTTACCTTTGTCGTTGGCTTTTAGAATTGAATCAATCAGAGATGAAGTGGTTGTCCCGAAGGGAACTTCGGTGATGACTAAAGTGTTTTTGTTCAATTGACTGATTCTTGCTCGACAGCGTATTTTGCCGCCTCTGAGTCCGTCATTATAGTTGGTAAAATCTGCGATACCTCCCGTTGCAAAATCAGGAACAATGCTGAATCGTTTCCCTTGCAAATGTTTAATGGAAGCATCTATAAGTTCTAAAAAATTGTGGGGTAAAACTTTGGTCGATAATCCCACAGCAATCCCCTCTGCGCCTTGGGCCAAAAGGAGAGGAAACTTGACGGGTAAGTTAATGGGTTCTTTACGCCGACCGTCATAGGAGGCCTGCCATTCTGTTGTTTTAGGATTAAAAACAACATCCAGCGCAAATTTGGACAACCGCGCTTCAATATATCTTGAAGCAGCCGCTCGATCGCCTGTTAAAATATTTCCCCAATTACCTTGAGTATCAATCAACAGGTTCTTTTGACCAATTTGAACCATAGCATCGGCAATACTGGCATCGCCATGTGGATGGTATTGCATGGTATGACCAACAATGTTTGCCACCTTGTTGTAGCGCCCGTCATCCAAGTCTTTCATGGAATGTAAAATACGGCGCTGGACAGGTTTAAATCCATCCTCAATGGCTGGAACTGCTCGTTCCAAAATAACATAGGATGCGTAATCCAAAAACCAATCCTGATACATCCCAGTCACTCTGGTAATGGTTTCTTGAGATCCGGTATTTTGCTCCAAATTGTTATCTAATTCCTCTTGCATCGGTTAGGGCTTTTCAGCTTCAATAAAATCGAGTTCCACTTTTAGGTTTTCAATGATAAATTTCTGACGTTCTGGGGTGTTTTTTCCCATGTAAAACGACAACAACTCATCGATGGTTTTTTCGGCATCCAACATAACTGGATCCAATCTAATATCATCGCCAATAAAATGTTTAAACTCATTGGGGGATATTTCGCCCAACCCCTTAAACCGTGTGATTTCGGGTCTGGGTTTTAATTTTTCAATGGCATTAACGCGTTCTTCATCGGAGTAACAATAAATGGTTTCCTTCTTGTTTCGAACTCTAAAAAGCGGCGTTTGTAGGATGTACAAATGACCTTCCTTGATGAGTTCTGGGAAAAATTGCAAGAAAAACGTGATTAATAACAACCGAATGTGCATGCCATCCACATCGGCGTCCGTAGCGATTACAATATTATTGTACCGCAAATCTTCAATTGATTCTTCGATATTAAGAGCGGCCTGCAACAGATTGAATTCTTCATTTTCATACACTATTTTTTTGGTCAACCCGTAGCAATTTAACGGTTTTCCCTTCAAGCTAAAAACGGCTTGGGTGTTTACGTCTCTGGATTTGGTAATACTCCCCGATGCAGAATCTCCTTCAGTGATAAAAAGGGTGGTTTCCAGGTTGCGATTGTTTTTAGTATCGCCAAAATGAACCCGACAATCCCGAAGTTTTTTGTTGTGCAAACTGGCTTTTTTAGCTCTCTCACGTGCAATTTTTCGAATACCCGACAGTTCTTTTCGCTCGCGTTCGGCCTGAAGTATTTTACGTTGAATGGCTGCAGCAGTATCTGGATTTTTATGAAGAAAATTATCGAGATGCGTTTTCACAAAATCGTTGATAAAAGTCCGAACGGTAGGCAGTCCGCCTCCCATTTCGGTCGAGCCCAATTTGGTTTTGGTCTGGCTTTCAAATACCGGTTCCATCACTTTAACTGCTATGGCCGAAATGATGGATTTTCGAACATCAGAAGCATCGTAATTTTTACCAAAAAAATCTCGAATGGTCTTAACGAAGGCCTCACGAAAGGCCGCTAAATGGGTTCCCCCTTGTGTGGTATTTTGTCCATTTACAAACGAGTGGTATTCTTCGCTGTATTGAGTTTTACTGTGCGTGATTGCAACTTCAATGTCTTCCCCCTTAAGGTGAATGGTGGGGTACAATCGATCCTCTTGTTTGGAGTTGTCTTCCAACAAATCCTTCAAACCATTTTCACTGTAAAACTTCTCGCCGTTTAGAGTTATGGTTAACCCTGGATTGAGATAAACATAGTTTTTGAGCATACGAGCCACATACTCGTTTCGGTACTTGTAATTTTTAAAAATGGCTGGGTCAGGGATAAAAGAAACTTTAGTTCCTTTTCGTCGCGACGTATCGTCCAAAAGTTCTTGATCTTTTAAAACGCCCAATTCAAATTCTGCTGAAGCAGATTTTCCATCTCGTGTCGATTCTACTCGAAAATACGTCGATAAGGCATTGACCGCTTTGGTTCCTACGCCATTCAATCCAACGGATTTTTTAAATGCTCTTGAATCGTATTTTCCTCCAGTATTCATTTTGGAAACCACATCTACAACCTTACCCAGTGGAATCCCTCGACCATAGTCACGAACTATAACTTTGTTGCCTTGAATGGAAATGTCAATGGATTTTCCAGCCCCCATCACATACTCGTCAATAGAGTTGTCCAGCACTTCTTTAAGTAAAATATAAATCCCATCATCGGCGGAGGAGCCGTCCCCCAACTTGCCAATATACATCCCTGGTCGCATGCGGATGTGCTCTTTCCAATCGAGGGAACGAATGTTATCTTCGGTATACTTTGTGTTTTGGGCCATAATGCGTTTCTGACGAGGGGCTAATATAGTGCATCATCAAAAAAAAAGAAACCTTTGCATCAATAAGTAATTAACAAAAATTTCTGGGCGATGTTGAGAAATTTTTAAACGTTAAACAGAAAGTGCATGACATCGCCGTCTTGGACGGTATAGTTCTTACCCTCTACGCGCATTTTACCTGCTTCCTTTACTTTGGTTTCACTTCCGTGAGATTTATAATCGTCAAAAGAAATGACTTCGGCTCGAATAAATCCTTTTTCAAAATCGGTATGAATAACGCCTGCCGCCTGAGGGGCTACACTTCCAATTTTGATGGTCCAAGCTCGAACCTCTTTTGGACCGGCCGTAAAATAGGTTTGTAGATTGAGCAATTGGTAAGCGGCTCGAATGAGTTTTGCCGAACCGGGTTCGTCCAAACCAATATCTTCCAAAAACAATTGGCGTTCCTCAAAATCGTCCAATTCGTTAATATCGGCTTCGGTACCCACGGCCAACACCAAAACTTCAGCTTTTTCGGAGGCCACAGCCGCTTGAACTTGCTCCACATAGGCATTACCGCTTACCGCCGATGCTTCATCCACATTACAAACATACAATACGGGTTTGGCGGTGATGAATTGCAACGGCTTGATGTAGGTCGTAAAATCATCCTCTGAACAATCCAAACTTCTCACAGACTGCCCCGATTCCAAATGGGTTTTGATTTGTTCTAAAACTTCAGCTTCTTTTTGAGCTTCTTTGTGGCCTGTTTTAGCGGTACGCTTGACTTTTTCGAGTTTTTTTTCGACAGTTTCTAAATCCTTAAGTTGCAGCTCCATATCGATGGTATCCTTGTCTCGAATGGGGTCAACACTGCCATCCACGTGGACAATGTTGTCATTGTCAAAACAACGCAGTACGTGCAAAATGGCATCGGTTTCGCGAATATTTCCCAAAAATTGATTGCCTAATCCCTCGCCTTTACTGGCCCCTTTTACAAGCCCAGCGATATCAACAATCTCGACGGTGGCAGGAATGACCCGTTCTGGAGATACCAAATTTTCTAAGGTGGCCAAACGGGGGTCGGGAACATTAACCACTCCAATGTTGGGCTCGATGGTACAAAATGGAAAATTAGCACTTTGTGCTTTGGCGTTGGAGAGACAATTAAATAGGGTTGATTTTCCGACATTGGGCAAACCCACGATACCTGCTTTCATAGATGGTTTATTTTTATGAATGCAAAAGTAAGTAAATCAAAAAATAAAATTTACAGAAAAATATCAAATAAAATCAACCTACCCTTCTGGGTGCATAAAGCGTTGTTTTGCAAGAAGGACCTCTTCGGTTTCGACATTACTGTCGTCGGGAACGCAACAATCGACAGGGCAAACGGCCGCACATTGGGGCTCTTCGTGGAAGCCCTTACATTCGGTGCATTTATCGGGGACTATAAAATAGTACTCGTCGCTGATGGGAATTTGCGCCTCATTAGCATCCACTTGTTTGCCGTTGGGCAGAATGATTTGGCCTTCCAAACTAGTGCCATCTTTGTAACGCCAGTCGTCGGCACCTTCATAAATGGCAGTGTTTGGGCATTCGGGTTCGCAGGCACCACAATTAATGCATTCGTCTGTGATAATGATAGCCATAGTCGTTTTTCGCTAATTTATTACCTAAATTTGTGGCAAAATTAACGCCAAAAAATCCGCTAAACAAATTATGAATCATAAAAAAATGATAATTCATGCCTTGCAAGAGTTGGGGCAATTTATGGGGCAGTTTGCTTCAGAAATCCCCATTCGTTCTGATAAGGCGCTGTATAACGAATTATTTTTTGACGGTTTTAAACACCAACTCAAGTTGGCGCAAGAAAGCAACGGTTGGTTCACAACGGCCAATTTGTGTTTTGCGATGCAGCAATGGAGCACGTTACTCCAGCAGTCGGCATTGGAACAATGGCTGGCTCCATATGCCATACCGGCCAAATCGAAAAAAACAGCGGCCATCATCATGGCTGGAAACATTCCTTTGGTTGGATTTCATGACGTATTATCGGGCTTGGTTTCTGGGCATAATCTTGTTCTTAAACCGTCTTCAAACGACAAGCATTTGATGCCTGTTTTGTTGGCCTACATCAAGCATATTGTTCCTGAATTGAAAGACCAAATTTCATTTTCAAATGACAAACTTGACCAGTACGATGCCGTTATTGCAACAGGAAGCGATAACACAGCGCGGTATTTTGAGGCCTATTTTAAAGATAAACCCCGTATCATCAGAAAAAACAGAAATTCGGTAGCCATTCTTACTGGTGAAGAAACCCCCGAACAATTATCCGGTTTGGCCGAAGATGTGTTTCGATATTACGGGTTGGGATGCCGAAGCGTATCTAAACTTTTTGTTCCTGAAGAGTATGATTTTGACCCATTTTTTAATGCGATTTACGATTGGCATCCCATCATAAACAGTGCCAAATATGCCAACAATTACGACTACAACAAGGCCGTATATTTGATGAGTGAGTTTCAACTTATAGACAATGGTTTTTTGATGCTTAAAGAAGATTCTCGATACAGCTCCCCCATTGCCACCTTGTTTTATGAGCATTACCAGTCCAAGGATCAACTGAAACAACGGCTGGAAACCGACCACGATAAAATCCAGTGTGTGGTTGCACATCAAGAGTTTCAAAATGGGGTTTCTTTTGGACAAACACAATGCCCTGCCCTGTCCGATTATGCCGATGGAGTTGACACTGTTGATTTCTTGTTGACAATATAACATAAGATTAATAGAATTTTCACACCGATATCCACAATTAATTCAGACCTTTGTGGCTTAATTTTTAATGAATTATAATCTACAACGATGAAACGACATAATTTTAGCGCAGGTCCCTGCGTTTTGCCTCAAGACGTTTTACAACAATCTGCACAAGCTGTCTTGAATTTTGACAATGGACTGTCTCTCTTGGAAATATCCCACCGAAGCAAGGCCTTTGTGGACATTATGGAAAACGCTCGATCTTTAGTTTTGGAACTGCTCGGTCTTGAAGGAATGGGCTATAAAGCCCTGTTTTTGCAAGGCGGAGCCAGCACTCAATTTTTGGCGGTAGCTCTCAACCTGTTGGAAAAACGTGCGGCCTACCTCAATACTGGGACCTGGAGCGACAAAGCCATTAAAGAAGCGCGAATTTTTGACGATATTTTAGAAGTGGCATCATCCAAAGATGCCAATTACAATTACATCCCAAAGGGGTACGACATTCCGTCCGATCACGATTATTTTCACTGCACCTCCAACAACACCATTTTTGGAACACAAATCAAAGCATTTCCAGATTGCGACATCCCCATGGTTTCCGATATGAGCAGCGATATTTTTTCCAGAACCTTAGATTTTTCAAAATTTGGGTTGATCTATGCAGGTGCTCAAAAAAATATGGGCCCGGCAGGAACCACCCTCGTTGTGGTACAAGAAGATATTTTGGGAAAAGTGTCTCGAAAAATTCCATCCATGATGGACTACAAAGTTCACATCGGAAAAGGCAGCATGTTTAACACCCCACCAGTACATGCCGTTTATACCGCCATGCTAAATTTGGAATGGTTGAAAAAGAAAGGCGGAATCGCGGCCATCGAAAAAGAAAACGAAAAGAAAGCACAACTGATTTACTCCGAAATAGACCTCAATCCCCTATTCAATGGATTCGCTGCCAAAGCCGATCGCTCTACAATGAATGCAACCTTTACTTTGGCCAACGAAAACTTGAAAGACACCTTCGACAGCATGTGGCAAGAAGCGGGCATCAACGGACTGAACGGCCACCGAAGTGTGGGCGGTTACAGAGCGTCGATGTACAACGCTCTAACCATCGAAAGTGTTCAAACCCTAGTGGAAGTTATGAGTGAATTGGAACGAAAAGCATAAATTAACATGAAAGTATTAGCAAACGACGGAATTTCACCAAATGGTGTTGAAGAACTGCAAGCCGCTGGCTTCGAGGTAAGCACTATTAATGTGGCACAAGAACAACTCGAAAATTACATTAACAACGAAAACATCACGGTGCTGTTGGTACGCAGCGCCACCAAAGTGCGCCAACCGCTAATCGATGCGTGTCCGAGCTTAAAAATCATCGGGCGCGGTGGGGTTGGAATGGACAATATTGATGTGGACTACGCCCGAAGTAAAGGGCTGCACGTCATTAACACGCCAGCTGCGTCGTCGGCTTCTGTGGCCGAATTGGTTTTTGCCCACCTGTTTTCTGGTGTTCGGTTTTTGTACGATGCCAACCGCAACATGCCTTTGGAGGGCGATTCCAAATTTAAAGTCCTTAAAAAGGCCTATGCCAAAGGCACCGAACTCCGTGGGAAAACCTTAGGTGTTATCGGATTTGGACGGATCGGTCAAGCGGCCGCCAAAATTGGATTGGGACTGGGCATGAAAGTCATTGCACACGACCCTTTTATGGACAACGCCCGTGTGGAGGTTTCATTTTTTGACGGTCAAAGCGTTTCATTTGACATCGAAATTTTAAGTAAAAATGAGGTTCTACAACAAGCCGATTTTGTCACGTTGCACGTGCCTGCTCAAAAAGAATTTGTAATTGGAAAAACCGAATTAGACATGATGAAAGACGGGGCTGGATTGGTCAATGCCGCCCGAGGCGGTGTAGTGGACGAAGTGGCCTTGTTAGAGGCCCTCAATTCGGGGAAACTTGCCTTTGCTGGAGTGGACACTTTTGAAAACGAACCCAAGCCCGCCGTACAAGTTTTGATGCACCCAAAGGTGTCCCTAACCCCACACATTGGTGCCGCTACAAGCCAGGCCCAAGAGCGTATCGGCTCTGAATTGGCCACGCAAATTATTTCAATTTTGAGTTAGACAACACCCCGCTGAAATATATTCCAACATCTTAAAAATCAAAAATCCTAGGAAAATTCCTAGGATTTTTTTTATATTTAAAAAAATTTTTAACCCAAATCAAATCTTCAAACATGAATAACCTACGGACATTTTGTAATACTACTTATCTCAAATCTCCATCTGTAATTGTATTTGAATCAAAAACAACCTTTAATGCTAAAATTTTAATATTATTATTAATTTATTCCTTATTTGGTGCTCAAAGGGTTGAAGCACAAGAAATTAAAGCCACTGATAGTAAAGGGACTATTGTTAATATTAGAAACAACCAAGTTACCACATCCTCTACCCCACCAAATAATCCCTTAATAAATGACGTCTGGTTTGACACCTCTATATCCAATAATGAAATTGCAAAAATTTGGGATGGTACTCTCTGGAAAACAATAAGTTCTAGCCATACTGTTGGCGATATCAAAGCAGGAGTTCAAACCACAGACCATAATGGCTGGATTAGACTGGATGGGCGCTCTACAACTTCGCTAACAGCTACACAGCAAACAAGAGCAACTAGTCTTGGTTTTAGCGCAAACTTACCCAATGCAAATCATACTTATTTGTCTCAAAATGGATTGACTTTGGGTAGTGTCAATGGCGTAAATACCAGACAAATAGCTCGAGACCAACTCCCTTTATTTACCCTAAGTGGTACAACCAGCTCCAATGGACTACAAAATCTTGTGGATGTTGGAGGTTCTTACAACGCGGGTCATAATACAGCACCAGTTATCGGGCATTGGGCCGTAGTTAGAAATGTAGGAACAGCAGGAAATCACAACCACACCATTACAACAGACAATATTAACAATACTGGAACTCAGCAAAATATTGACATCAAGCCAATGACTTTGACTGTTAATATGTTTATATTTCTTGGGGATTAAGTTTTCAATAGGATATTAATTCACTTTTAAAGAAAACTTAGTTTAACCTTAACAAATTTAAAAACCCGACCTCTTGTCGGGTTTTTTTTGTACTTTTGAGATGGAATAGAACCCCAAATCTGTTCTTCAACTGTGGTAGCCTACTTAGTATCAATTAGATACCTTTTTTTATTTCAGATTTTAGGTAAACCACAACCGGGCAGTTTTGGGTGTTTTAGAATACTAATTATTAATTTTTAAGGCACAAAATAAATTTAAAACACACACAAATCTATGTCAGGACTATTAAACCTACTTGGTAGTGATTTAGGAAAATCACTCATCGAGGGCCTGTCCAGCCAAACGGGACAATCTAAATCAAACACCAGCAATTTACTCAATATGGCACTTCCCGTATTGATGCAAGCGATGCAACGCAACGCCTCCACAGCTAAGGGCGCTTCTGGGCTACTTAATGCCTTATCGAACAAACACGACGGGAGTATTTTGGATAACTTGGGCGGTATTTTTACGGGAGGTAATGCCAATGCCATAGAACAAGATGGGGGTAAAATTTTGGGGCATATTTTGGGCAACCGCCAAGCGAATGTACAGCAGGCGCTTAGCCGGCAATCGGGGGTTAAACCCTCTGCGGTTGGACAAATTTTAAAGGTAGCAGCACCCATTTTGATGGGGTTACTGGGCAAACAACAACGCCAAAGTTCTGTATCCGATGCCAACGGCTTAACCAATTTGTTGGGCGGTCTTATTGGTGGAAATTTTCACGATAACAAACAAAGCTTTTTTGAGTCCATTTTGGATGCCGACAACGACGGTTCGGTGTTGGACGATGTGGCAGGTGCTGTTCTCGGACAAAAGAACAACAACATTGGAGGACTGTTGGGCAAACTGTTTAACAAAAAATAAGGCATAAAACTCTTGTAATGTGTTATCTTTGCGGTTATGAAAAACCGCTTTGACGCTCTAAAAACCACTTGGGAAATTACTCGAAATTGGCAATGGATTTACCCCATATTGGGTGTTTTTGCATCGTTTTACAGCGGGATTAAACTAGGATTTAAACTCCTTGAATCGCCACATTGGCTCTCGGTTGTTGTTGGTATTGGGCTGGGGTTAGGGATTGTTAAACTTTGCGTGTTCTTGATTTTTAAGCTCGAATCGCGATGGGTTGTCAAACAACGTTGGGAACTCATTCGGATTTTTATCATTTTTGCTACGACTGGCTCCTCTTCTGTGTTGGTAGGCCGACCGGCCATCAAATACATGGGTATTACACCAGATCATCTGAATCCAATCGTATATTGGATTTTGTTTGTTGTTACAAGTTTAGTGATTTATCAAATTTTATTGGTATTTTTGGGATTCGTTTTAGGTCAATTTGAATTTTTCTGGACCTTTGAAAAAAAAATGTTACGACGCTTTGGACTGGGTCGATTTTTGGATAAATAATGATGTATTTAAGATCAAACACATCTCGAACAATTTGTAGCATAGCGCTATTGGTGCTGTTGGTTGTCCCTGCGAGTTTGCAACTTATGCACCATTTTGAGCACCAGAACCATGTGGTTTGTAAATTTCAAGGGGAATTACATTTTCACCAAACTGATATGGATTGTGAGTTGTGTGATTTTCAATTTAGCCCAACGACTTTTACTCTTTTTAAGGCCATTGATCTAAATCCAACCCCAACACGTCAACATCAAGAAACACTGTACAACTTTTTAAGTTGTTCATCCCAAAAAACTGCAAAACAACTTCGCGCTCCACCAGTTACGTCTTAACAATCGACTCCCCTTCTTTTAAATTAAGTATTGTTAACTAAAGACGTTTATGCAACATCTTGTTTTAGGTCTGCTGCTCATGTTGAGTTCAGTAGGTTTTACTCAAAATTGTAATCTAACCTTATCTGGTAGAGTGATTGATATGCACGACAATTCAGAATTGTTGGGTGCTACAATTGCTATAATTGGAACTGATATTGCAGTCCAAACCGGGCTGGACGGGCACTATACAATCAATGCGCTTTGTCCGAATATCAGTTATGATTTGAAGGTGATGCACCCCTCTTGCGATAGCCAAACCTTCAGCATTCGATTGAGTAAAAATACCAACAAGGATTTTAAATTGGAACACCATCTTGAAGAACTAAATGAAATTATTGTGGATGGAACGTTATATGATTTGACATCCAATACTTCACTTGAAAACAAGGTATCAAACGAAACTTTAGAGCGTTACCAAACAGGGTCATTGGGCGATGCTTTAAAAACCATTAGTGGAATTACAACTCTGAACAAAGGAAACGCTATTGTGAAACCCATGATAAATGGCCTTCACAGCAGCCGCATCGTTGTAATTAATAATGGGGTTCGTATGATGGATCAAGAATGGGGTGCCGATCATGCACCTAACATCGACATCAACAGCATTGAACGACTCAAAGTCATTAAAAATGCCAGCGCTTTGCAATACAGTGGCGATGCCATTGGCGGTATTATCATTAGTGAATCTCAAAAAGTACCCCTTATGGATAGTCTTTATGGTCAAACCGCATTGACATCCCAATCTAATGGTCGTGGAGGGATGCTAAGCACACGGCTTACCAAAACCAGTACAAACGGTTGGTTTGGAACGGTTCAAGGGACTTTTAAGCGATTTGGAGATTTTGAAGCTGCAGATTATGTATTGAGCAATACGGGGGTATTGACACACAACACCTCCCTTAGATTTGGACTTAATCAATTTCAAAAGGGATTTGAGGTGTATTATTCGTACCACAAAAATAAAATAGGGATATTGCGGGCCTCACACCTACACACTGCCAGCGATCAGGTGCGGGCATTAAGCAGTGATAAACCGTTGGTTATCAGAGATTTTACGTACGACATAAACGCCCCCTATCAAGAGGTTGGACACCACCTATTCCGAATCAAAGGGTTTAAAAAGTTTGACAATTTTGATAAACTGAATGTTCAGTATGATTTTCAGCAAAACAACAGACTGGAGTATGATATTCGGCGTGGCGATGACAAAAACAAAGCAGCGTTGGATTTAAAACTGGATACCCATTCTGTTTTGATCGATTTTGAATCGTCAAAACCCGAAGGTTTGGAATTTAAATCGGGACTGTTGGCACGGTATCAAACTAATTTTCCTAATCCAAACACGGGAGTACGTCGGTTGATTCCAAATTATGACAAATACGATTTTGGTCTGTATTGGATCGGAAATTATGAGGTAAGCAACCGCTGGACACTTGAGGGAGGAATTCGGTATGATTTTTCAAAAATGGAGGTTTTTAAATATTATAGAACTTCATTTTGGGAATCGCGAAATTACGATGTGCTCTACTCGGACCTTGTTGTATCAGATTTGGGAACTCAGGTGGGAATCAGCGCTGATCTAACCTTTAGCAACCTTTCTGCGACCCTCGGTACAAAGTACAAGTGGGACAACTACAATCTGTTTTTCAACTATGCCATGGCCTCACGAGCACCCAATCCTGCCGAATTGTTTAGCGAAGGGCTGCACCATGCTGTGGCTCGAATTGAATTGGGCGATTTAGGATTTGAATCTGAAATTGGACACAAGTTCTCTTTAACGTTTCAACGCAAAGGTGGTGGGTTTGGCTTTACAATTAACCCCTATATCAATGCCGTATCGAATTTTATTTTGATAGAACCGACCTCGGTTTTAGAAACCATTCGAGGGAATTTTCAGGTTTGGGAATACCGTCAAACCCAAGCCCAATTGATTGGGTTGGATGTGGATGCACAAGTGAAATTAAACGAATATTTTATTACCAATCATCAATTGGCCCTGGTAAAAGGAGTTGACAAAACCAGAGATTTACCATTGATTAGCATGCCTCCCGTTCAGTTGAATAACGAAATTTCGTATGAAAATTCAGCATTTCATAAGCTGAAAATGAGTCTGAAAAGCGACCATGTATTTGCTCAAAATGAGTTTCCGGACACGAATTTTGAGGTGTATATTCCTCAAACAGAAACAACAGAAACCGTTGATATGAGTACGCCACCCGAGGCCTATCATTTGTTACATTTTAATTCCAGCATGGAATTTAAACTCAATAAAAAAACACACCTAACGGTAGGATTAGGTGTAACTAATATCTTAAATACTTCCTACCGCAATTACTTAAACCTTCAGCGTTTTTATGCTGATGATTTAGGTCGAAATTTTTTATTAAATCTTAAACTCAATTATTAAAATCAAATATTATGAAGAAGCAAATTTTATTATTTCCATTACTTTTAGTAGCCCTAATTTTTACAGGTTGTTCTGATGATGACCCACCAACACCAGTAAATGAAGAAGAAGTCATTACAACAATGACAGTGACATTAACGCCATCAGGCGGAGGAACAACCGTTACACTCAATTTCGAAGATTTGGATGGTGACGGACCAAACGCTCCTGTGGTTAGCGTATCTGGAAATCTGACAGCTGGAACTACTTATTCTGGAGTAGTCAAAGTTGAAAATAAAACTGAAACACCAGCAGAAAATATCACTGAAGAGGTTCTTGAAGAAGCTGACGAGCACCAGTTTTTCTTTACACCAGCAGGTGGATTGAACGTTAGTACAACGTACAGCGACCAAGACGGCGATGGTAATCCTCTTGGAGTTGAGTTTGCATTGTCCGCCAATGCCGCTAGTTCTGGGACACTAACCGTAACTCTACGTCACGAGCCCACCAAACCAAATACTGGAATTTCAGATGCCGGTGGTGAGACGGATATTGAAGCTACATTTAATGTTACCGTTGAATAAACTACGGCACAGAAATAACTGGGACTTGAACTAATATTTCGATCTTTTATCGAAATAATAGGTATAGACCCACATTATGGAAAATGAAGGAAGCACGTCCAGAAATGGAAGTGCTTCTTCTATAAAAACCAACACCCCAGCAATTTTTCCTTTTTTCCCTTCATAAAGCTTGGTCATTAGATACCCCGATAAGGGTGCCCAAACCAAGTCAAAAAACGGGAATACAAAAGAGATATACCCCATCAGATCGCAACAAATACAGACAAATAGTTTTTGGGATTTCGAAAGATTATCCAGACGCATCAGATTTGAGTTTAGACTCAAAACGTTGTTTCAGCAAATTTATTTTGGGCAAAATAACAAATTGACAATAGGACTGTTCTTTATTTTGGTCGTAATAGTCGTTGTGGTCAGCTTCGGCCTCATAAAATACATCCAAAGGTTGCACTGTGGTAACGATAGGATGGTTGAAGACGGCTGAACGGTCTAAAACCTCGATATACGATAAAGCGGTTTGTTTTTGATGATCTGATGTATAAAAAATCGAAGATCGGTATTGCG
>CAJXUB010000020.1 GCA_913061125.1 uncultured Flavobacteriaceae bacterium | reverse complement strand
TAACCCCGTTGTAATCTCGAGACAAGTGTTGAGAGATTAAAATAACCCCGTTGTAATCTCGAGACAAGTGTTGAGAGATTAAAATTGGTGTTTTTTGTCATCAACCAAATTCTTAATATTTCATATTTACAAAAAGAAATTCCAGACCAGGCCAAAGCGGACAATAAAATCGCGATAAGGGTAATTAGGGGCTGAATAAAAATTGTAGCCGGTCATGGCTGAATTGAAATGTTCTGCTTTGAGGTACAGTCGCGTTTGTTGAATTTTGGCATTAATAAAGAAGTCAATACGAGGGAAATTTCCCAAAGTTTTATCGTTTTGAATGTAAAATTCAGCCAGAACGGGGTCGTAGGCATTCATGTTGTAATCCGAAAAATAGCTGAGTGTGACTCCAGTTTGCAAGTAAAGTGCTTTTTCAAAAAATTCATTGGCATAGTAGAGCGTGTGGCGGGTGTTTAGTTGGGGGACTTTGAGAACTTGATCGCCGTCCAAAACTTTCTGAAACAGGATGGTGTTGTAGAGTCCAAATTTTTTGTATTTATACTCGCTCTCGTAGCGGATTCTTGCAACGTTTACAGTCCCGTCCCATTGATAGGGTTTAACGCCTTCACCTCTATTTTCAAAATATAAAAAATTATTTATGGTCGAATAATCGAAAGACAGCACCCCCCATTTTACTGATTTCAATTCGGCAGCCAGCTGCTTGGATTGTTGGTTTTTGAAATTATTTTGCCAGTTGTAATTTAAATAATCGCTTTGGTAGAGTCGGTAATTGTAATCGGCAACTGAAGAATTTACGTTGATGGCGGCATTTAGTTTAAGGTCATCATTGATTCTATAGTCGGCTTTGACGTCAAGAAAATTACCCTCTAAATCGCCTGCAATGTTGACTCCAAAATTGGCGGTTAGTCCAATGTTTGCAATTCGGTTTTTATAGCCCCCCCCAATTGCGATTGCATTTTCTTTTAGGCGATTGGTTATAGTTTGTCCGTTTAAAATTACAACTGCGTCGTAGCCGTAGTTGAAGTTATTTAGTGTTACTTTGGCTTGAATTTCACCCAAAGTTTTGTTATTGTATTGTGCGTTAAATTCTGTAAAAAAATGTTCGAATGTATTTTTGTCGGAGAGGTTGGTGGTGGCAAAGGCCTCGCCAAATACTGGGTTGTTTCGATTTTGGGTATAGTGATAGTATTTGTCTTCGATGAAAATGGCATTGCCGATTTTTAACCCATTATTCCCGAGAGAATCTTTTGGAATGAGCTGATAGAATTGGTCAAAGTAAAACCGTCGGCCTTCTAGGTTGCTTTGAGCATCTTCGAAGAGGGGGTCAAACAGGGATCGGTCAATAAACTCCTGGTTTCCATTTTCAAATTCAATCAAATCTTCATCAGAAATTCCGCCGTTTTCTTGGTTTAAAATATCTTGAGTTACCATGTGGGCTCGTGCGTGGTAGCGTTTATTTTTGGTGTGGTAACTGCTGGTAAATCTAAAGTTGCCTGTACTGGATAAAATGTGTTGGTATTTTCCCAACGACCGCATTCCTTTGTAGGCGATTGAAAAATTAAACTGTTCCGAGGTGTTCGTTGTAAAAAAGGCATCCAACAATTGGCCTTGTTCAAAGTTCGATTTAAACATCAGTTCGGTTAGAGGCGTGGGCACACGGTAGTACTTTGTGTCTTCAACCTCCATGTAAGCAAAATGTTTGGCTTTGGCACCAAATTGTGGTACCGATGCGCTGTTTTTGAAGTTGTAACTCAAGCTGTTGTAGGTCTGCCCCATGTTGTTGAAGGGCAGTAGGTTGAAGTAATCTTTTCTTAAATAATTAAATTTATATTCCTTCTGAATAGTCAGCGTTGTATCGACACTGATGGTATCAAATTGTCTGGAAATAATGTTATAATCTTCAATTTTGGCTTTGGTATTTTTGGTCACTTTTTTACTTCCGCGGTCGGCAATGGTGTCCATACTTCGGTCGGCAAAATTACCTTTTTGGAATCCATCGCCCAAGGGACGAGATACAGGTTGTATTTGCGCCAAAAGAGTTGATGAATATAGGCCTAAAACAAACAAAAGGGCGTATTTATTCATACTGTTGTGTGCTCAAAATTAATGTTTCAAAAGTAGGGAATTCTAAATTTATTTAAGAGAACATTCATAATTTATCGCTGAATTAAATTACATTTAGGCATAAAATTTTTCAAAACCGTGCTAAAACACAGTGTCACGAATCAAAAATTTGAGTGTGGAACCGACGAGGCAGGTCGCGGATGCCTGGCCGGACCTGTAACGGCAGCGGCTGTAATTTTACCCCTCGATTTTACCCACGAACAACTGAACGACTCCAAACAACTCTCTCACAACAAACGTATGACCCTACGGCCCATTATCGAGCAACAAGCTGTTGAATTTGGCGTTGCACATATTTTTCCAAAAGAAATTGACCAACTAAATATTCTAAAATCCTCCATTATGGCCATGCATCGTGCTATCGATCAGCTGGAGCAAGTGACCTTTATTGCAGTGGACGGCAACCGATTCACACCCTATGGAGAAACCCCTTTTCAGACCGTGATTAAAGGCGATGGCAAATACCTCAACATCGCTGCAGCATCTGTTTTAGCCAAAACCTACCGCGATGCGTATATGGAACGAATTCATGCCGAATTCCCGATGTACAATTGGAAACAAAACAAGGGCTACCCCACCAAAGAGCACCGCGAAGCCATCAAACAATTCGGTCCCACAAAATACCACAGACGTTCATTTAAACTCCTCCCAGATCAATTGAGTTTTGAATTTTAATTCTATCTTTGTTAGAAGGTTGATTGATTTAAATTGATATGAAAAAAACGGGACTCGTTGTTGTCTTTCTTCTCTTGATTTTGGGGTGTCAAATGGCACCAAATCGCCCATCGATTTATGATTTTATCCCTGAAAATTCCAACCTTGTCATAGAAATCAACAATTTTGAACGCTTTAAAAGCGCTCTTCGAAATAATCTTTTTTTATCTAAAACCTCACTTAACGAAGCGATTGAAAAGCACTTGGGTACGGTGGACAGTCTCAATGTTTCTGGCCCCCTTTTGATTTGCACCAATTTAAACCCCGAAACTCCAAAATTTACTTTTATAGCGGAGCAAAAAGACATTTTACAAAATTCGTTTTCGAACATCCAATCTCAAATTTTAGACAGCATCTGGATAGGTTCGGAAGAAGTTAAAACTGCCATTTCACCCTCGGCCGAGAAACACCCCTTTACCGCGATTCAATCTCTGGCCGATACCAACAGTACGCTGTCACTTTACCACACTTCCAATAAAAATTCTGTTTGGAGTAACGTATTTTTAAATATTCATGCCAGTCCAGAACGTCTCGCATTGAATGGCATACTTTTGGACACTAACGCTCCAAATTCTGTTGCAGCATGGTTGGAAATCAATTCAACAAAACCTCAAAAAATTTCAGATGTCGCACCTGAAGATTTAGTTTCCATGGAGAGCTACAACATTACCGATTTTAATGCTCTTTTTGAAAAAGTTAAAACTCAAGACAGCACCGCTGTAGTGTCAAATTTGGAGCAATCCTTATTGGGAACTTTCAATGAAATGGGGTGGATTGAAACTTCAGAGGGTCGTGGTTTTATTGGTCATTCTTTCGATATGGGAGCCACCAATGAGGCCTTAATTGGTTTTCAAAAGATTTCCGAAAACTACCGCTCTGTGCGTGTTTTTGAATTTAATAATCCTAGCTTTTTAAGCCATTTATCTGACTTTACTGCGGAAAAATTTAACCCAAATTTATATACCATTTTAGATGATTTTATCATTTTTTCGGACAATGCGACCTTTCTTAAATCGCTCATTTCCAGCCATCAAAACAAAACAACATTGGCGGCTAACGCCAACTACAAGGCCATTTTAAATCAGTTGAGTGACGATGTTTCTTTTCAAAGCACCTTGGATTCGGAATCCTTGTCGGGGATTTTAAATGCTGTGCTAAACACTAAATTTTCTGCTGCTGATTTGTTGGCCTATAAATTTTCGACCTTGCAACTCATCAAAGACGATCAGGTTGTGCACCTCAATGCGCTGCTCCAAAAAAATAAACCAAAAGGAACTGACAAAAAAATCCGCGAAGAATTTAGTTTAGTACTCGATGCCGATATTTTAAGTGAGATTCAATTTGTTGATAATCATTTGACCAACCAAAAAGATATTGTTGTTCAAGATATTGAAAATCAATTGTATTTGATTTCAAATCAAGGGGTAGTTCAGTGGAAAAAAAAGTTGCCGGGCCCAATTTTGGGACAAATCCAGCAAGTAGATTTGTATAAAAATGGGAGATTACAACTGGCGTTTGCCACTCCAAAACGGGTGCATGTTTTGGACCGTTTGGGTCGAGATGTGGGGCCATTCCCGTTAAAATTTAACGATGACATATCGCAACCGTTGGCCATTTTTGACTACGACGCTAATCGGAATTACAGATTTCTTATCACTCAAAAAAATTCCCTTTTGATGTACGATGGACGTGGTCAGCGTGTTAAAGGATTTAACTACAGTTCAGAATCTAATATTGAAAATACCCCAAAACACATCCGCCACCGTGGGAAAGATTATATTGTTTTTATGACTGGGGAAAACCTCGCCATTTTAAACCGTCGTGGGCAGGTTCGTGTTCCTGTCCGAGAGGCTGTGGAATTTTCAAATCAAGACTTGTATTTTTATAACAATCAATTTACTACCCTCAATAAAACTGGGGAATTGATTCAGGTTGATTCAAGGGGGCGAGTGAGCCGACAAACCTTGGGGTTTTCAGCAAAAACTCAAATGACGGCTTCCAGAAAAACACTGGTGGCTCAATGGGAGAATTATCTGCAAGTTAAGGATCAAAAAATAGTTTTAGATTTTGGACAAAAAACACCTCCAAAACTCTTCTATCTGAACGACACAATCTACATTAATGTAACCGATTTGGATTCCAATACAATTTGGTTCTACGACAGCCAAGGCCGTGCGTTGGCCGGATTTCCAGTGTATGGAACTTCAACAATTGATCTGGCAAATGCCGATATGGACAAGGCCCTGGAATTTGTTAGCCAAAGCAGTTCCACAAGTATTGTGATGTATCAATTATATTGATTTTTTTTCAGCCTCAAAAATCTCTAAAAAATGTTTAAGTAATTTGGTTTTAACCTCCGCCTCATCCAGCTGTTGCTCACCGAGTTCTACCCGCATTGAGGTCACAGCTTTACCACGGATGCCACAAGGAATAATATGATCAAAATACCCCAAATCGGTATTCACATTAAGTGCAAAACCGTGCATGGTAACCCAACGGCTGGCACGAACGCCCATAGCGCAAATTTTTCGAGCAAAAGGAGTTCCAACATCCAACCAAACGCCTGTTTCACCTTTGCTGCGTGTGGCTTTTATGCCATAATCTGCAAGGGTTAAAATGATGGTTTCTTCCAATAATCTCAGATACTTGTGGATGTCCGTAAAAAAATTATCCAAATCCAAAATCGGATACCCCACAACCTGACCGGGCCCGTGGTAAGTGATATCGCCACCACGGTTAATTTTGTAAAACGAAGCCCCCCTATCGTTGAGTTGTTTTTCGCTAAGAAGCAAATTCGATATATCGCCGCTTTTCCCTAAGGTGTACACATGAGGATGACTCACAAACAGCAAGTGGTTGGGCGTTTCAAGATTGTGTCCCTCTCGCCTATTTTGGCCTTTTATTTGGATAATATTTTGAAATAATTTTTCCTGAAAATCCCAAGTTTGTTTATAATCCTTAAACCCTAAATCTTGAACCTGTATGGTTTTATTCATAGCAAGCAAAATTACGATTTTTTCAACTTAAAATCCCTCTAGTGGTCGGGATTGTTCAAAATCACAAGAGCCGCAATTACACCCGGAACCCAACCGCATAAGGTTAAAATAAAAACAATCACAAAAGACCCACAACCCTTATCGACAACGGCCAAAGGGGGAAAAATAATGGACAATAAAACGCGCCAAATGCTCATAAATAAAATGGATAATCCGTTTGATATTATGACGACAAGTTATCAAATTTGTTACAGCCCATTTTATTTCCAGGCCAGGTATTGATTTCCAGCGCATAGTCGTTATCTTTGTACTGAATTTTATATTTTTATAATTATGGCGCAACTTTCGGAACAAGAATTGGTACGTCGCGAAAAACTAGCAAAACTTCGTGAACTGGGAATTGATCCCTATCCTGCGGATTTATTTCCATTAACCCACACCAGCAAAGCCATCAAATCCAACTTCAAGGCGGGCCACAAAGTGGTAATTGCAGGCCGATTGATGCGAAAAAAAATTCAAGGCAAAGCTGCTTTTACTGAATTGCAAGACAGCGAAGGACGAATTCAAGTGTATTTTAACCGAGACGAAATTTGTCCAGACGATGACAAAGCGTTGTACAACGAGGTGTTTAAAAAATTGTTGGATTTAGGCGATTTTATTGGCGTAGAGGGCGAATTATTTACCACTCAAGTGGGCGAGAAAACAATACTTGTCAAAGATTTTAAACTTTTAAGCAAAGCGTTAAAACCGCTACCGCTCCCAAAAACCGATGCCGAAGGCAATACCTACGACGAATTTAACGACCCTGAAATGCGGTATCGCCAGCGTTACGCCGATTTGGCCGTTAACCCTCATGTCAAAGAGGTTTTTGTAAAACGAACAAAATTGTTCAACGCCATGCGAGAGTTTTTCAACAATGCAGGGTATTTTGAAGTCGAAACCCCTATTTTGCAACCCATCCCTGGAGGAGCTGCAGCACGGCCCTTTGTGACACATCACAACAGTTTGGACATCCCCTTGTACATGAGAATCGCCAATGAGTTGTACCTTAAGCGCCTAATTGTTGGAGGATTTGATGGGGTGTACGAATTTTCCAAAAACTTCCGAAATGAAGGGATGGACCGCACCCACAACCCAGAATTTACAGCCATGGAAATTTATGTGGCTTATAAAGATTACAACTGGATGATGGCATTTTGCGAGCAACTTTTGGAGCACTGCGCCATGGCAGTAAACGGCACCACAAAAGCCACATTTGGAGCGCACCAGATCGATTTTAAGGCCCCTTACAAGAGAGTTACCATGACCGATGCCATAAAGGAATTTACAGGACTTGATATTACTGGTAAATCCGAAAACGAAATTAGAATGGCAGCCATAAATATGGGAATCGAGGTGGACGACAGTATGGGCAAAGGAAAATTAATTGATGAAATTTTTGGGGAAAAATGTGAAGGCAATTACATCCAACCAACTTACATTACCGATTATCCAAAAGAGATGAGCCCATTGTGTAAATCACACCGCGAAAATCCAGATTTAACAGAACGGTTTGAGTTAATGGTTTGTGGAAAAGAAATTGCCAATGCCTATTCTGAGCTAAACGACCCAATAGATCAGCGAGAGCGCTTTGAAGCCCAACTAAAATTGGCCAACCGTGGCGACGACGAGGCCACTCAATTTATTGACGAGGATTTTCTTAGAGCCTTGGAATATGGAATGCCCCCAACTTCTGGAATGGGTATCGGTATGGATCGGTTGATTATGTTTTTAACCAACAATGCCTCCATCCAAGAAGTGCTGTTTTTTCCACAAATGAAACCCGAGAAAAAACCGCTAAACCTCAGCGATAATGAACAAATCATTTTTAATATCCTAAAATCAAAATCCCCTGCTGCCCTAGCCGAACTAAAGGCCGATGCAGGACTGAGCAATAAGGGCTGGGACAAAGGCATCAAAGGATTAACCAAACTGGGTTTGGCCAAAGTTTCAAAAATTGACAACCAACTCACGGTTGAGTTTTTAGGATAGGTTTTTTGAACGTTGATTTCGTTTCAAGATATTTAATTATTTCATTATCTTGGTGCATTCAAAAACTAATTTAAATTGTTATGAAATTACTTCAAAAAGTGAGTTTACTGTTTGTTGTTGCTCTTATTTTTCACTCTTGTGCCATAAGCATAAAGGCAACTTCAACCAAAAAAAATAAATCCACCACAACAGAAAAACCAAAGCCCAAACCGAAGCCAAAGAAAGGCGATCTAAAACCGTACTCGGAAGTCATTACTAAAGAGGCGATTTCTGATAAAGGGCTGTTTACGGTTCATAAAATTGACTCTGACTTTTTCTATGAAATTCCAGACACCTTATTTGAAAAGGAAATGCTGATGGTCACTCGAATTGCCAAAACTGCATCCGGGATTGGTTTTGGGGGAGGAAAGCAAAATACTCAGGTTTTGAGGTGGCAAAAGAAAGATAAAAAAGTACTTCTCAGAGTGGTGTCTTACGAGGTTTTTGCAGCGGATTCATTACCTGTTCACGAAGCAGTTGTAAATTCAAATTTTGAGCCCGTCTTATATACATTTCCAATTCAAGCCATAAATAACGACTCTACGGCTACAGTAATTAATGTGAGTGAGTTATTCAACAAAGACGTGAAGGCGCTTGGGCTGCCCAGCTACCGAAGAAAACAGTATAAAGTATCGCGATTGGAGAGTAATAAATCATTCATTGAAAGCATAAAAAGTTATCCAAAAAACATCGAAGCTAGGCATGTTAAAACTTATGCTGCTTCTGCTCCACCCTCAAATTCTAGTACTGGAACCATTTCCATTGAAATCAATAACTCCATGATTTTATTACCAGAAAATCCAATGAAACGCCGCTATTTTGATGAGCGCGTGGGGTGGTTCGCTAGAGGTCAGGTCGATTATGGATTAGAAGATCAGCGCAGTCGAGAATTAGCTTACTTGGACCGCTGGCGCTTGGAAGTTAAGGACGAAGATTTAGAAAAATTTAAAGCTGGAGAATTGGTCGAACCCAAAAAACCAATCGTGTACTACATCGATAGAGCGACGCCAAAAAAATGGCGAAAATACATCAAACAAGGCATTGAAGATTGGCAAGTCGCTTTTGAAGAAGCCGGTTTTAAGAATGCTATCATTGCTGCCGATCCGCCCACCCCAGAGGAGGACCCCGAGTGGAGCCCAGAGGATGTTCGTTACTCCGTCGTTCGCTATTTGGCCTCGCCCATTCCCAATGCCAATGGACCACATGTTAGTGACCCGAGAACTGGAGAAATTTTGGAAAGCGATATCAACTGGTACCACAATGTTATGACCTTACTCAGAGGTTGGTTTTTTGTACAAACAGCGGCCATAAATCCCGATGCCAGAGGTGCAGAATTTGAAGATGAAGTCATGGGACGGTTAATTCGTTTTGTCTCTGCCCACGAAGTTGGTCACACTCTTGGCCTGCCCCACAACATGGGCAGCAGTTGTGCTTACAAGGTTGAAGATTTAAGAAATGCCGAATTTACACAACAATATGGTACTGCACCCTCAATTATGGATTATGCAAGATTCAACTATGTGGCTCAACCTGGAGATGAAGGAGTCGCTTTGATGCCTAATATTGGGGTTTACGACAAATATGCCATTTCATGGGGGTACAGACCAATTTTGGACAAAACCGCTGAAGAAGAAAAACCAACTCTAAATCGCTGGATCCTTGAACACGAAGGAGATCCGATGTACAGATTTGGACACCAACAAGTTGGTGATGTGGTTGACCCAAGTTCTCAAACTGAAGATTTGGGAGATGATGCTGTTTTGGCCAGTCACTACGGTATAGAAAATCTCAAACGCATCGTTCCAAATTTAATCGATTGGACTACCAAAGAAGGGGAAACCTATGACGATTTGGAAGAAATGTATGGTCAAGTTTTATCCCAATTCAACAGATATATGGGACATGTTTCCAACAATGTAGGAGGCGTGTATGAATATTATAAAACAGCGGACCAAGAGGGTGCCGTTTACACTCATGTCCCCAAAGAAAAACAAATGGCAGCATTGGAATTTTTAGACCAACAACTGTTTAAAACTCCCGTTTGGCTCTTAGACAAATCAATTTTTGAGCGTATTGAATATTCAGGATCAGTTGAACGCGTTCGAGCACTTCAAGAACGAACATTGAGAAATCTTTTAAGTCTTGGGAAAATGGCTCGTTTGACTGAAAATGAAACCTTAAATGGTAAAGCTGCGTTTCAGTTAACCGATTTGACAAAAACATTGCGCAATAGTATTTGGAAAGAACTCAAAAGTGGTTCTAAAATAGACGCTTACCGCAGAAATCTACAACGAGCACACATTGATCGACTGGCTTATCTGATGGCTGCGGAAAATCAAAGTAAAAGACGCGGAAGCAGCTATGTAAAATCCACAGCAGTGAACACCAGCCAATCTGATATTCGGGCCGTTGTTAGAGCGGAGCTCAATAGTTTAAAAAGTATGGTCAATCGTGGGCTTGGGCGGACTTCCGACCAGATGACACGGATTCATTTGAAAGACATAAAAGAGCGAATTGAGGCCGTATTGGATCCAAAATAATTTGTTTAAATAATAATTCAATAAACTAAACGTTAATACATAAACATTACTTTTTATGAAAACACTACTTACAGTGCTTGTGGTTTGCCTCGGATTTTCGGCAATGGCACAGCCACCACACCACGACAAAAAATCAAAATATCGCTCGGAAAAAATGAAAGATCTTAGTGCAGAACAGCGAGCTGCTCTAATGACAAAAAAGATGACTCTGGACTTGGATCTTAATGAAACCCAACAAAATCAAATTTATGCTTTGATTTTGGATAAAACTAAAAAGCATGAAAAACGACGGGCCAATAAACCTGAAGAGCGTCCAACAAAAGACGATTTGTATGCCATGAAAATGGAGCAAATGGATGATCAAATTGCAATGAAAAAAGCAATGAAATCCATTCTTGATGAATCTCAATACGAGGTTTGGACCAGCATTCAGAAAAAGGCAGACTATCTGAAAAAGCGAAAAAAACACCCAAAGAGAGAAGAACGGTAGTTGTGAATTAAAAAAATCCGAACGTAGTGTTCGGATTTTTTTTAATCTAACGATTTTAAGTTCTTTACAAACTTGTTGTGAATCCACAAAATCCCCAATCCAAATGCTATGGACGCAAAAATGAGAATGTTATTTAGAACACCTTCAACCGAAAATGACATCCGTATTAAAATGGTTGAAATAATAAATCCAGAGTTACGAATTACCTTGTGAAATTGATCGGTGTAGAAAAATGAAACCAACAAAAGTAGAACGTCTACAATGATAAGGACTGCAAAAAATTCGTCAAAAAATAAACTGTTAACGTCCTTGATTACACTGCTAATGTTGGAGGGCGTGGAATCGGTCAACCATCGCCCAAAAGTCATCAACCCAATCCCTAAAAATATAGGAATTAGGTAGGTTGCCATAATTTTTTTTATTCGTATGAATTGTTGTATTTGCAAATTCTCTGTGGTTGTGGCTACTGGATTTTCCAACTGTTCTCTAAGATAAGAAAACACATAAATCATGAAAAAGAGAATTAGTGCTGTGACGATGTCGTAAGTGAAATTAATATCGTTTTTGATGTCGAACCAACTGGATGATAATTCAAGATTTGACAAATCTTTAAAAATTCGGCGGATGACAATAAGGGTTATAATTTCATACTGTTTGGTGATGTATGTGGTGATTGATCTTGGGAGGTAATAAATGAGGAGGTAAACCTCGTAAATCAAAATGAAGGAAAATGGGGTGTAAATGGCTGCAATGGGATTGTCAAAAAAATTGGAATCTTCAAAAAACTCCAACAGCCCATAACGCTTGAGATAGATCAAAATTAGATGACCGACAAATCCAATCATGGCAACGACTAGAATTACTTTCTCGATTTTTAACTTAACCTGTTCGGAGAGTACAATATTGTAGAGGTAATCGAAACTCAAATATTTTGACATAATCGCTTGGTTTTGCGCAGGTAAGAGTCTGAAATGGTAAGTAAAGTTACAAAAATTTACGTACTATTCTTGATTGGTGTTTTGTTCATTTTTTGTTTCTTTGAATAATTTATTAGCTAAAACCATATGAAATCAGCCAAAACACCTCTTGCCACTTGGAAATAATCGACCTATTAGGATACTTTTCCGCGCTTGCGATCGGGCTTATACTCGGCTTAATTGGGGGAGGTGGTTCCATACTGGCCGTTCCGGTCTTAGTTTATCTTTTTTTATTGGACGAAACTTTAGCCACGGCATATTCACTATTTGTGGTAGGATGCAGCGCATTAATTGGGGGCTACCAACAGTACCTAAAAGGGCATGTGGATGTAAAAACCGCTGTCGTATTTGGAATTCCAGCCATCTTTAGCGTGACCTTAGTTCGTTCATTTTTAATCCCAAATATTCCTGACGAACTATTCACATTAAGTGATTTTTCCATAACCCGACGCATGGGAATTCTTGGACTTTTTGCTTTGGTGATGGTTCCTGCCGCACTGGCCATGCTAAAAACCTCAAACTCAAACCAACTCCAGACACACAAAACCCCAAACAAACAATACCCCTTCAGCATAATTATTTTTGAAGGGATGGCCATTGGAGCCATAACAGGTTTAGTGGGTGCCGGTGGTGGATTTTTAATCATTCCAGCTCTCGTGCTATTGACAAAACTAGACATGAAAAAAGCCATTGGAACCTCGTTGGTTATCGTGACTCTAAAATCTTTGACGGGATTTTTTTTGGGCGATGCCCTAAACATGGCAATCAACTGGCGTTTTTTAATACTATTTACCAGTATTGCCATTGTTGGAATCAGTATAGGTACACGATTAAATTCCTTGATTGACGGCAGAAAACTTCGCAAAGGATTCGGGTATTTTATCCTAATCATGGCGGCCTTTATTATTTACATGGAATTTATTTAAAATAACACCGCAAGAATTCAAAATATTGTACTTTTGAACACACTAATTTCACTGAAACAATGGATTTAATTAACGCTCCCTGGCCCTGGTATATTTCTGGTTTGGCTATTGCTCTAATTATGCTTTTACTTCAATTATCGGGCAAAAAATTTGGCATGTCCAGCAATCTTAGAACCCTTTGCACCCTTTGTGGTGCAGATAAAAAAGTTGATTTTTTTAATTTCGATTGGAAATCACAACGTTGGAATTTAGTTGTGGTGGCTGGAGCCATTATAGGAGGAGCGTTGGCCAGCCAAATTATGACTTCTGAGCTGGCCGTTCCCATTAGCTCCAACACTATTGAGAAACTTAAAACACTAGGATTCGAAAGTGCTGGAGAGGCCTATTTGCCAACAGAACTATTTAGCACAGAAAGTTTGTCAAATCCAAAAACGATATTGGTATTATTTTTTGGTGGACTTTTAGTTGGATTTGGTGCTCGATACGCTGGTGGTTGTACATCCGGTCATGCTATTTCTGGTTTGAGTAACTTTCAATTGCCGTCGTTATTAGCCGTTATTGGTTTTTTTATTGGAGGCCTGATGATGGTTCATTTGTTTTATCCCTTAATTTTTTAACACCATGAGAACACTTCTATTCTTAATTATTGGAATTTTATTTGGTATAACCATGTTCAAGTCGGAAGCGGCTTCGTGGTTTAGAATTTATGAAATGTTCCAATTTGAGGCCTTTCATATGTACGGAATAATAGGAACAGCTCTGGTTGTTGGGGTGATTAATACTCAACTTATTAAACGCTTTAATATTAAATCATTTTTTGGTGCGAAAATTCAATTTATTCCAAAAGAAAAAAGTATAACTCGATACATTTTGGGCGGTATTATTTTTGGCTTAGGATGGGGACTGGCAGGGGCATGCCCAGGTCCTATGTTTACGCTTTTAGGCGCAGGGTTTTGGCCCATTGCAATTGTTATATTTGGTGCTTTGGTTGGAACTTTTTTGTACGGATGGGCTAAAGACCGTTTGCCACACTAAAAGCCCATTAATCTATTTATAAGCTAAGGATTTCATGGCTAATTTTGGCTGACGATCAATGGTGAATAAGCCCCAATGTTTTTCCGGCTCGTTTGGATCATCCGATCCTTTCCAAGGTTCATCAAAAGCCTCAAACACAAAACTTAAAATGGTATTGGTATCGCTCCAATAGTTCAGAGCATTATAATACATTTTTTGAGTTTCAACATTAACATGCTCAACAGGAATGCCATGCCCGTTAGAGGCTGTGGCCCAGCCCGCTTCTGTTATAACTACCAGTTTGTTGGGGTATTTTTCAGCAACCGCTTGAAAATTATTTTGGGTAAATTCCATCGCATTTTCAATACTTTGATACTCCCAAACTGGATAGGTATGAATGGAAATAAAATCGACCACCTTGGCAAGGGGCTCGAGTTTAGTCAACCAAGGCACGTAATTTTCGCAGAACGTAACCGGTTGTTTGGCATTGGCTTTCACCAATTTAACATAATCAATGACACGCTCCACAGAAACCAAATGATCGGTCCAATCTACACAAGCTTCGTTACCAACAGAAAGTGAAAAAATAATTTTCGGATATTGGTTGGCCATCGCGATAAGCCGATGCATTTTATTTAAATTGTCTTGTTGATTCTTTTCTAATTGATCGGGGTTATATTCGCCGCCCCATGGACAGTTTGGATTGCTCAGTTCAGCTTCGATAAAAGCCCCGAGCATCACTTTAAGGTTGAGTTTCTCATTTTTAATAACTTCCAAAACGGTCTTGGAATGTTCATCACAACTGTAAAGTCTGATGTACTGCCAGTGGTTTTTTATGATGTATAAATCTTCTTTGACATGCTCATAACTGGGGTAGTGATGCCCTGGACGTTGCCCTTCCCTGTACCCAGAATAACATACAGCTCGTCCTTTTGGTATGGCTAAAATTTCAGAATAATTCATTCTTTTACCATTAAAATTTTAAATTTTCGTCTTTATCCCACAAGCCCCAAAATGCACCAACGTCACCTTCTGCTCCTACTTTCCAGGATTCATCAAACGATGAAAAATAGAACATTTCAATACCATCTTGTTTGGACCAATTTTGGGCGTTAATAAAATACCGCAATGCGTTGTCATACGATGGGTGAGCCCCCTCCAAACTGGCACCTTGACTGGGCCAACCAGTCTCCGTTATAATGACTTTTTTACCACGTCCTGCTGTTAATGCTTGTTGGTACATTTGTTTCATGTAAATGAGGGAATATTCCAAACTACAACCTTCCCAATAGGGATAGCAGTTGGCTAAAATAATATCGCAAGCTTCCGTAATTTTTGGTCGATTTGAAAACTCATAATACGCATCTACATACCCTACAGGAATTTCTGGGATGGCTTTTTTTACATGATGAATAAAATCAATTAGAGCTTCCTCTTCCAAATCGCCACGATACATAACTTCATTGCCCACTGCAGCTATGTCAACATAACCTGATTTGCTTAGTTTGATAAGCCCTTGGATTTCAGCTTGGTTAATTTCTGGATCATCACCCAACCAAGCTCCAACTAAGGTTTTTAGTCCGTATTCCTTAGCAATCCTGGGAATTTGTTCGTTTCCTTCTGTACAAGAAAAGGTTCGAATCCATTTGGTGTAGGGTAAAATTAATTCCAGTTTTCTACGGATTTGAGTTTCGGAAATGGGGTCGCCAGGTTCTTGACCTTCTTCGTACGGGCTAAAGCATAGTCCATGCATGCCATTGTTTAGGGCGGTTTGAGATAACTTTTTAAGCGCTATTGTGTCCAATTGATTCGTATCAATTCCTAATAATGACCTGAATTTTTCCTTCCTGTAAGACATCGTTTAATTGTTTAATTTTATACTAATTATGAATTTCTTTTGGCCTCTAAAACAGATTTTATTTCTTTCGCTTTGTCTTCAGTAATGCTGTAATTTCGCATGATGAGCATCGCTACGATAGTACCGCCCATTGGAAAAAAACAAAAGAAAGCATGAAGCCCATCTACGGCAGATTGTTGATCTAGTGTGGTGAGTTCAGGATTAAATCCTAAAACGGTAATAATCAGTCCGCTAAGCCCCCCTGCAATGCCGTAACCCACTTTTACCATCCACCAATAGATGGCTCCAAAAATTCCTTCTCGCCGCTTGCCTGTATTGACTTCGTCAATGTCAATCAAATCTGCTGTCATGGACATCATAATGGTAAATAAGCTACCTATTCCAAAAGAAAAGAACGGTAGTGCGATGATGTACAACCATGGTTTACCAGGGATAAACAAAAAGTACAGCATAACGTAACCGATTAATGAAATGGATTGGGACAACATAAATGCTCTTTTCTTACCCATTTTTTTTGACATCCACGCCACCGTTGGAATAACTATAAAAGTAGTCCCCAAAGCACCCAAACATCCAAACATGGATACCCAAATACCGCTCGCACCAGCATCGCCATTAAATAATTTATAAACGATAACGAAAAAAGTTAATGCTGCTACGGTGTTAAAAGCGTTAAATATAAAAAAGGTGGCCCCACATAATTTTCGGAAATCTTTAATCTTGAAGGCTTGCTTAAAACTATCGAATATTTTCATAAGACTATTTCCAATATTAGATGAATTTAAGGGCTCATAATCTTCACTAATAGTCGATTTACTTTCGATGAAAATGGCTGGAACAATGGCGCACAAAGTACAAGGTATGGCCACCCATATTGCTAATTCTCTAACGGCTATATCTGCCGATGAAAACCACTCTGGATCGTACATAATTATCCAAAATAGTGGCGCAATAACCCAGGCCCATTGACCAATCCATTGAGAAATGGCCATAATATTAGTTCTTTCGTGAAAATCGTCACTCATTTCGTAGCCCATAGCCACATACGGCACACTAAAAATGGTGAGCCCCAAATAAAAGACCAATGACCACAAAAAGAAATACCAAAAATTGTACTGCAACGCATCGTCTTTATAAAGTTGCCACATAAAAATGTATGACAATCCCATAAGGATTCCTCCAATAAAAACATACTGACGGCGACGCCCCCATTTTGATTTTGTATTATCAGAAATAAATCCCATTATAGGATCTAGAAAAGCATCAAAAATTCGAGGAAAAATAAAAACAAGAGACCACATCCATCCCTTAAACCCCAGATCCTCAACCAGAACAATCATAAAGATTCCTAAAATGGCTGGAAACATTTGATTGGCCAGCATGCCAAACCCAAAGGCAATTTTTTGGCCCATGGGAACTTTTTTTATTTTTTGTGATTTGGATTGTTGCATTGTATGTTGATTTAGTTCGTAATGACAATAGTTTGAATGGCCTTAGGGCTAATTGTTATGTTCTTTTCAAAATTAGACCCTTCAAGTTTGAAAGTCTTTGGAATGACCCCTTCATTAAAAACCACCACAGCCAAAGAGCCATCAGAATTTTGAGCAGCAGACACCATAAGATCTTTATCAGTTGAATTGACCCCCAAAACTTCAGCGCCAGGTCGAATAAATTTACTGAAATGAGCCATCACATAATACAGTGGGGTATAGTAGACTTCATCGGATTCTATATCGACAATTATGGGGGCGACGCACCAATTTTTAAACCAATTGGGGCCGCCTTGTCGATCCAAAACCATATTCCAATCCACCCAGCCATCGACCCAATTGTTTAAACACCCAATGATGTCTCTGGCATAACGGTTGAATGGAGCGTATTTGGGATGCAAATATTGTTTTTCGGGCTCACGCCAATCGTAACCCCAATCTGTGGCCTCTTTTTTCCAATACCATGCATCGTCTTTCCATGCAGGTACCTCGGAGTCTATACAGGCTTCCGTTTGAATTAAATATTTATTTGGGGCTTTTTGATGGGCATATTGAAGCTCTTTTGGAAAATAGTCGTACGTACTTTCGTACCAGTGAATGGCAGTACCGTCAAAATATTTAGATGAATCTTCATTGGCATACATAACATCTACCCATTCTTTTAGATCAGCTCGATTTTGATCATAGCCCAAAATAACCAGATCGCCTTTACCATCGGCCTCTAATTTTGGCCCCAAATGATGCGTGACAAAATCAGTCATTTCTTCGGCTGTAAAATGCATGCTCTCCCAATTGTTGCCGTTGCCCAGGGGTTCATTCTCTACAGTAAATCCCCAAATATCGATTCCCTCTTTGTTGTAGGCATCAACATATTTTGAAAAAAATAAGGCCCAAGTATCGTAATATTTTGGCCGTAATTTACCGCCAACCCAACTGTTGTTATCCTTCATCCACGGAGCTGCTGTCCATGGGGAGGCAACTATTTTAAACCCATCCTCCGAAACAGACATGGCGTCTTGTATCATCGGGATGAGATCGTTTCGGTCTTCGTCAATTGAAAAATGTTCAAGGAGTTTATCATCCGGAACTGGGGTATATGAGTAGTTTTTTAGTGAAAAATCACAGGAATTCATATGGGTCCTTGTCAAAGAATATCGAGCCCCATTTTTACCAAAATAGGCCTCTAAAATTTCTGTTCTTTTTTCTGTACTAAGTTGATTCAATAGATGCGCAGAGGCCTCCGTAAAAGCACCGCCAAATCCCGAAATCGTTTGAAATTTTTGATCAAAATTTAAACTCACTGTGTGTTTGGATTTTGATAACGGGGTTGAATCAATTAGCGTTAAGCGATGGCCATTTTGCGCTGTTTCATAAACAGAAATCGAGGGGTGTGGTTTGCAAGCCATAAGATTTAATCCAACTATAGTGGTTAATATACAAAGCTCAAATGATTTTATTTTATTCATCAAGCGAATTTTTAATATTGTTTTTCGTTAATGGTTTAAATCGATCTTTAATCACTCGAAAAGTTTCTTTTTTATTCCGATCGATATCTACAATACCCCAAAACTCTTCGTTGGGTGCACCATCATACGGAACACCACTGCTGTTGGGAGCCCACCCACCAACATCTTGTTGGTTGGGATTTCCGGCCTTCCACCAGCCGTCTGTAAAAGAGAAAACCGCCACGCCAGAAACGATGCCCCTGTGACTTAAAACGGCGTCCAGAATATTGGCATTGGCCGCGGCTTGTGCTTTTTGATTTTCACCTTGGTCGAAGCCTGCCTTTGAAATTTTCATATAACTGTCAGCTCCTGCTTCCGACAAATAAATGGGTTTATCGCTTACGTTTTTCCACTCCGTAAAAATGGTTTGTGGTTGATCCCAACGGTACACATTCAACCCCCATACATCTATGTTAGGATTGGATGCCAGGGCTTGAGCATCGGGCATATCGCCGTGAGCCGTTGCAACAGGATGATTGGGGTCTGTTTTGTGAATTAGTTCTGTGGCGTTGTTCAGGGCATTGTACCAGTTTTGAATGTCATTGTTAAACCACTCCGGATGATAGTTGTATTCATTTCCTAGTTCCCAAAATAAGATGGCGTTGTGTGATTTGTATTTTTTGATATAATCAATAAAAGTCCCCGAAAGAATGTCATAGTGGCCGTTTTGATTGTACCCAAAACTGATGATTAGTTTTAATCCTGACTCGTCAATTTTATCTAAAATATCAGGGTCGTCAATGGGGGCATAAACCCGAATGGTATTGATACCGGCCTCTTTCATTAGTGCCAAATCCTGGTCAATCAATTCAAAATCACGCTCTGTTTTTCCTTTCGCAACAGGATGGTAACAGATCCCTTTTATGAAATAGGGATTGTTATTGACCAAAATTGAACGTTCGGAAGTGGTTACAACATCGTGGTCTGGGGGGCTCATCACGATATAAATAGATAGGCAAATACCAAAAAAAAGTACTAAAAATTTCATGTTATTTCAATTGTGGGGTTAATTTTATTTTTGGTGGAAACACGTGTTTCATCAACTCGTGTTGGTTTCCATTAAACGTTTTTGTTATCGATACATTGTTTCGGCTCAAGGATTTGAACACTCCCTCATCGACGTTGTGCCATAAGGCATATTTGGCCTTTCCATCGACCGTAAATAATCCAAAATGATTTTCCGATCCGTTGGGGTTTTGGGCATCTTTCCAGGGCTCATCAAAAGCTTCAAAAAAGAAGCACGCCACATTGGTTTTATTGGACCATTGACGCATTTTTTTGTAATACAAAGCTTGTTTGTATTCGTCAGCAGCAAAGGACCCGTTTGGACCATAGAGTCCTTCTGAAGTGGTCGCCCAACCCGTTTCGCCAATATGAATGGGTTTGTCAATACCCAAACGTTGCAGGTATGATTTTACCGCCTCATATTGCGCAATGGCATAAGCCATGGCGCGGTCCATGGCAAGATCAGTGCGTTGGTGTGGCCCCAACGAATTTTCTTGACTGGGACTTAACCAAAATTCTGAATTGTAATGGGTGTCATGAAAGGGATAGGTGTGAATTGACACGTAATCGACAGCAGCTATAAGAGCTTCCAAATCGTTGTTGTGGTATTCAGATCCTCCACCGCCCCAAGAAGCAAAATTATCTGAACTGGTAATCCATAAATCTTTGGGTAGTTTTTGGTGTTGTTTCAGCTCTTGAAGATGATTGACCCAGCGCAGAATGACTTTGGGCTGAACAAAATAGGACGTTGCCCAATGAACCATTGCTTCGTTCCCAACCGAGACAATTTTAACAATATCTGGATATAAATTGGCCAATTCAACTGCTTTTGAAATTTCAGAGCTGTTATTCTCAAAATCTTCAACAGAATGATCCGGAGGCAAATCCGTCCAAGCATTTTTACAATCCATCCAAGCGCCTAGCATCACATACATTTCAAAGGCCTTATTTTTAGACCTCAGTTCTCGGATAGCTTTCAAGATATTAGACGCTTGAGGCAATTGCAAATTATAGGTTCTGATGATCCGAACTCCCATGGCGTGCATCAACTTCAAATCGTCTTTAATTTCGGCTAGGGTTGGTTGGATGTCTCTGGATGTTTGACGATAACCGCCGTAGGACATGGCCAGAAAATCTGGATGTCCAAGAATTTGAGCGGCTGTCGGGGTGGTAAATTGCACTTTGGTTATTTGATTTTTACACGAAAAATTTAAACAAATTAAAATCCAAATCGATATGTATTTATTTAAATTCAACATTAGATTATTTCTTAACTATTTGGTTCTAATTGTATTAAATTATTAAACATAAACGGTTAGCTGTTTCACATGATGTGTTCTTTTAAAAATATGTTGCGTGGTATCCACATCCAGTTGATTTCCTGGAATTGTTATGGTCGTACCATCGACACAATCGACAGAAATGTTCTGTTGCTCGGATTTTTTATAAACCACAGGAACTTGACATACTGTAAAGGCCAAAGTGTTTTCTTCCAATTGAATGGTTTGTTTGTTTTGATTCACGTCAAAGTATTCAAAACATTGGGTCTCTGACAAAAATTCGGAGGGGTGTAAAATCACAGGATCAAATCCTAAAACTCCATCGCTTACACGAATGCCAAGTTCTCCAAATCGACTTAAAATATCTTCTTTAACTTGACCTGTCATACCGGGCTGTTGTGCGCCCTTTCCACCTGGGGTATGGGAGTAGGGGTCGGTTGGAAATGCGCCATACAACTCGGGGGATTTATGGGCTCCGATTCCGGCATTAATTTCAAAATAATGATCAAAAAGTTGGCCAATGGTTGCAGCATCTTCGCCGGAATCAATGGCGTTTTGAGTGACCTCATAAGCGGCCAAAAGTAATTTAGAAACCATGTGCCAGTAAATCGACCCTAACCCCTCGTAACCAAAAAATGTTCCTGAACGCCCCGTGAATGATTTGTGATCGAAAATGGCCTCGTAGATGTCACAAATTTGTTGAGATTCTTCAGAAACAAGGTCTTGATATTGATCCGGTAAGACCGCTAAAGCCTGCTTCAAATAATCGACATTATTAAAATTTCCATTAAAATGATACGCCCCGGCCTTGTCTTGAGTGACCAATTGAGTATTGCCATGATCCAATAGAAGTTTTAGCAATTTTGAAGATTGAATTTGTTTAGTAGATATTTTATTTTTTTCAACAAATCTGGGCAGGTTCTTATTTGGATATAAAATATAACTGTACTGGTCAGGTCTGAATAACGCGCTGGCTTTTAGACCATCCAACACTTGCAATGCCTGCTGAGTTGATAAATAACCCGAACTCAATACAGCCACTTGACCCTCGAGCATTTCTGGGAGGTACGATATTGATACCGATTTCTCACCGCTGACAGTCATTAAGTTATAGGCGTGGTATAAATTGTCTGATCTTTTGTTGGCATCAATGGAATGTTCTAAAAATTTCAGCGTAACTTTTACAAAGCTTTGCAGGTTCGCCATAGTAATTTCCTCTTTCTCACCTGAAAAACTATGGTCGTAAATGGATTGTCTGTAATCGCTGGCCGGTTGGCCCAAACCGTCCAAAACTGTCTTTCGATCTTGGTCAGAAATTTCACCTGAAAGGAGTTCTAAATGCTCATGTAGTGTATTGGATATTTTGTTAAATAGCTCCGATAATTCTACAGATATTTTGACTTTTTCAACGGATGTATTTTCCAAGACAACATCAAAGAAGTTCAAAAATCTTCTCAAATAATATAATGTTACCATGGATACCCCGTTGCCCACCAAAGCATTGTTGGCATCGTTCCACTCGGGACGCTGGGTGTTCATCCAAATGCCACCTTCTGGAATAAAATTGGACACTTTGGCTAAAACTGTTGCCAATATTTTTTCTATGAAATTGACCTTATAAATAAAAACATGAGTTTCTCGGAGAAGTGCCCCGTCAATACCAATTTCGCCGCGTTTGATTTGAATTTTTTCTTCGGCGTTGTAATCAAAATCGATGGTGTTTTTGGGGTCTTTTAAAATCTCGTCGTAGGGTTTAATTCTGTAAGGAACATTCGCATAAACAAACAGGTCTTTAACAAAATAGCTTTCTAATTTATTGGGGTAATAATTTTCTATAAATTCTAAAAATTTAAGAAGATAAATGATTTGGTGGTCGCCCCAGTACCCGATATAAGACCAAGGGTTATCTGGCTCAATCGTTTCCCAGTCAAACCCGTCTTTGGTGACTCGGTACGGGTTGTAGCCATCAAACGTTGTGGCATTGAGAAACTTGTGAATCATCCCCTCAATAAATTCAGGGTAGGAATGAACCAGTGCCTCCCAGTTCTGAAAAATATCGCGCCAATTGCCTTGATAGTCCAGAATTTTTGATCCATCCTCACTTCTGGTATTAATGGAAAATTTATTCCATGGGCGGCTGGGGTCTCCATGGCGGCGGCTGAATTTTAGCGGAAGATATTCGAAACACAATCGTTTAAAATTTTGATTGTCATCATTCTGTGCCAAAGTTTTTAGGTGGTCTAAATCAAAAACGTCCGGAAGGGCATTTAAAAGTTCGGTTTTCTTAAAAAATACTTTAAAATTGGCCTTTTCGATGTAGCGGCAAAAATCGGACTTCTCAATGGAATAATTGTGATCAAAAATTCCACCTCGCATGATGTTAAACATGGTATTGGCAAAGTGTCTGGCGTTACGGACTTTATCGGATGTTAATTGCAGCCCGTCTGAGGCCGCAACCAGGGCCTTCAATTGCTCTGTTCCATCCTGAATTGAAGTGGTCAATTGCTGCATCAAATTATCGGGCTGTTTAAGGGCAGCCTTAATTTCTACGATGTTATTTATGGTTTGATTGACGTTGGCTACAATGGTCCACTGTTCGGAGGATTGGGCTTTCAAGTCGATATCGGTTGTAAGAAAATAGGCCCCACGTTCGGCCTTAATGTCAACCTCCTCAAGGACTGGACTTCCTTGTCTGAATTGGTCCAATTGTAGTGATGATATTAGTTTTTTAGAATCATTCAACCCCAATGACCACACCACATTGGCTTTTAAAGCTTCGCTGGGTTCAGCCCGATCCACAATGATGGCACTTAATGAAAATATACCAACGCCAGACTCTTGTTCCAATTCGCATTTTTTGTAGGCATCAACCAAGTTACTGGTACTGTTTTGCAATCCATCTTCCACGCCATAGGGCAAAATATTTTGAATGCCATCCAACACTCGAACATTACAATTTTGATCCGATTTGTTGGTAAAATTTGATTTTCGAACAAATCCAAATTCATCGCTTGTGCTCCATTCGTAAGAAAAAGAAACTTTTAAGTCGTGGTTAATTTCTTCAAAAATAACGCGGTTTCCAAAGGCGTTTTTGTAAAGATTTCGTGTGGTATTATAAACCCCTTGTTGACGTACTGAAAACGGTTCCCACAAAAAGGTTTTTTGAGCGGTTGTTATTAAAAAAATTGACTTACTTCCAGTATGTTCACTAGATTCTGTGATTTTATCGTCGGTGTAGTATGGAAACAGGGCATAATTGCTGTTTTTGCGACCTGCAGAGAGCCCACCGGAACTCGAAATAAAAAGCCAGTGGTCTGAATTACTGACAATACTCATAAAAAAAGGACGCATGGCATCCACATTTGAAATCTTATAAAAAATTTCGCCAGCAAATTCAACTTCAGTTCCAGAGACCTCGGAGTTGTTGTGCTTAAGGGGGTTTTGTCCCGAAAAAATCGTGTTCTTAATTTTCATTAAAGTTGGTTTATTAACATTAAAGTTGGTTAATCAAATTTCCTGCAATCCTTTAAAATTACATTTCGACAAAGTACATTATTTTTTAAGTTTGCTAAAAAAATAAAACACAACAAAACATATACATCAGCCTAACGTATAGCAACAGAAACAATACGGGGATATCACTTTTCATTCTCTGATAATGGGGTTAAAAGTTTGATTTTTTTCATAAAACTAATGTAAAAAGCATAAAAAATAACACTACCAAATACCACAACATTGGTGATAATCGTCATAGTGTTTGTGGAAATAGTTGTCAAAAATTTGATTTAAAAAATTGGGTGTTAAAGACTTTAATTGATACTTACTTTTTTATAGTCTTTCATTTTTTGTTAATTTGAGGATCGTATGAAAAAAAATACAGCACTTGTTTTATTGGCTTTTTTGATTTTTTGGAGGTGTTCGTCTAATGAACCCAGCGAAGTTTCAAATGACGATATCCCCAGAGACTTTATTTCTGCGGTTGATATTTCATCGTTTCCAAAAATAGAATTGAGCCAACCGGTTTTTTTGGACGATATGGGTCAATCGGTATCTTTTTTGGAGTTCTTGAAATCCAAAGGTATCAATACCATCAGGCTACGCCTGTGGGTTGATCCTTCAGACGAATATTCTGGGTTTGAGGAAGTAAAATCCTTTTCGAATTTCTTGAAATCAATGGGTTTCAATATTTATTTAACCCTTCATTACTCAGATACATGGGCGGATCCTGGCCATCAAGTTACACCTGAAAATTGGCAAAATCTAGATCTCGAGACGCTTAAGAGTACTGTTTATGAATACACCAAAATGGTGGTTCAACAAATTGCACCAAATATCATTCAAATTGGGAATGAAATTAATAATGGATTCCTTTTCCCAAATGGAAATCTCTATACAAATCCCAACCAATTTTTGGAACTTTTAGGTGAGGGTATTCGAGCGGTTAGAGATCACTCTATGGAAACAAAAATTATGCTTCACTATGCGGGACACCAAGGCGCGAATGTATTTTTTGATCAATTAAAGACACTAGATTATGATATTATTGGGATTTCATATTATCCTCTCTGGCATGGAAAATCATTGGCGCAACTGGAACAACATCTGGTTCAGCTGCAATCGTTATTCGATAAGGATATTATGATTGCCGAAACGGCATACCCCTTTACATTGGGGTGGAACGATTGGACCAATAATATTGTAGGCCTTGAAGAACAACTTATTTTACCCAATTACCCAGCTTCTCCTGTAGGTCAAAAACAATTTTTGAACGATTTAAAAAATATTGTCACATCCCTTGAAGGCGGAATTGGTTTTGCCTATTGGGGGGCAGAGCTCATTGCCTGGGATGGACCAGAATCAACCGAAGGTTCACCATGGGAAAATCAAGCGCTATTTGATTTTAATAACCAAGCCCTTCCGGTGCTGGATGTTTTTGAAATACCTTGATATACATTTGTTCTAAAGAAAAAAAACACCCTCACTTAGAGGGTGTTCGTCAGGTTTTAGAATAAAATTAAGGCGTAGGGCAAGGCGAACTTAGTTCTGGTAAAAATGTCCATAATTGACGGCTATTGCCCCATTGCGATAAGCTTGCTCTCATTTTGGCATTATCCGTTGCAAATTGACCCTCTCCGTGCGCTTCATTGTAAGCTTCTACCACTTTTGACCACTCTTCAGTACCATCGGCCTCCATCTCGGCATGATCGGCATGCGCAAATCCAACCAAAACGTTCAAACCACGATTTCCTGCCATAACAGTCCAAACGCCCATATCTAGTTTTGCTTCAGATGCAACAACCGCATCATAGACGCGTTTTCTAAAGGTCCAAAAGTCGTCTGATTTTGCTGGATCAACGTTGTAGAACAATACCTGACGAAGCGGTTTTTCACAAAGATCCGTCACTTCATGAGAAACCTCTTTGTTGTAAGTCCAAACTTGAGGCAAGTCGTTTGTGACGTATGGCTCTACGGTTTCACTCCACATCTCATATTCTTCCGGGTTTCCTGGCTTATCATAAGCAGCCATGTTTTGCTCAATTCTGGCACGGAACAATTCACCTGAGCGATTTCCAGTCTGAATGTAAAACGTATAATGAGCCCCTTTCTCAGCGGATTGATTATACTTCTGTGTTTTGGCCTTCATGGCTTCATAAACTTGCTCGCCTTTATCTTCGTCCACTTTAATGTAACGCGACTTGGCAACTTGTGCTGATAGATTTACACCTAAAAACATCAAACTCATAACAATTAAATTTTTCATTTCTTATTTTTTTGGTTAATAATTTCAAATGTAATAAAATTACTTGCATTATGCAATATAAGTATTTAAAGTAATTGTTATCTTTAGCTCATGAAGCTATCATTGTATCAAATTTATGCCTTTACTTCACAATCTTTTGGGGGTAATCCTGCTTGTATTATTCCTTTAAAATCTTGGCTACCATATGAATTGATGTTGAAGATTACCAAAGAAAATGCTGTTGCAGAAACAGCTTTCTTTATTGGCAAGGGCAAGCATGTCGAGTTACGTTGGTTTACTCCAGAAATTGAAATTGATCTGTGTGGTCATGCTACTTTGGCTACCTCCCATTGTTTGTTTCATCATTTGAATTATGATAAAGAAACCATTCATTACAAGACCAAAAGCGGTTCTATTTTTTGTAGAAAAGCATCTGGATAACTATTGTTTGGATTTCCCGACCAGATTGGGAATAACTGTACCTCTTCCCGAAGCTGTTACAAATACGTTGAGGTACACAAAAAAAAACAAGATTATTGATTATTCTTTTGAATTATTCACTAATCCTATTTTATCAAAAAATACTGTTATGATGAAATACTTGATAGAAATAATTAAATCAAAAGTTGATTTTTTTTATCAAAAACAACATTTAAACTCTTTTCAAAAGATTTTCTTTTAAATTATTTTGATTAAAAATTACTCAAACAAAAAAAGCAACCATTTCTGATTGCTTCTTAGTAGCGGGAACTGGACTCGAACCAGTGACCTTCGGGTTATGAGCCCGACGAGCTACCTACTGCTCTATCCCGCGATACAGGAGGACAAATATACAACCTTTTTCGAATTTAAAAAGAATTTTCAGCGAAATCTCTTCTTACTGCTCAATACTTTGCACTTGAAAACGCTCTAGAACAAGACCCGAACATTGAATTTGAAACTCTGTAGGATTGCAACAAACCTCACAATCCTCGATGTAATGTTGCTGCGAAATAGAAAGATCAACTAAAACTGAAACTTGCTCCCAACAATAGGGACATTGGTAAAAATGTTCTTCCATCAGTTGTGCTGTTCTATCGATTCGGTAAGCGATTCCCATTGGCTCATAAGCGCCTCTAATTTTGTTTTTTTGGATTGATAGTTCTCAAAAAAATTGGGCTTCGAAACCGTCTCTTCATAATTAATTTCCAATTCAAAATCAATCGCTTTAATGGTCTTTTCCAAATCTGAAATTGAGGACTCTACCTTGCTCAAACGATTGTGCAAGGATTTAAGTTTTTTTTGCGCTTCGTAGGACAGCTTTGATGTCGTGGCTTGTTTGACCGTTTTTTGTACGGTTCTACGTTCTGCTTCTCTCAAGTTTTGAATTTGCCGTTGTTCCAAATAGAAATCAATATCGCCTAAATACGGTTTGATGGTTTGATCTTTAAATTCGTAGACCACATCGTTTAATCCTTGCAAAAATTCTCGGTCGTGAGAGACTAAAATCAAAGTCCCTTCAAAATTTTGAAGAGCAGTTTTTAAGACGGTTTTGGATTGAATATCAAGATGGTTGGTCGGTTCATCCATCACCAAAACATTAAGTGGTTTAAGTAACAGTTTGGCCAAGGCCAACCTATTCCTTTCGCCACCAGACAACACACTGACTTGTTTGTCTACGGCCTCTCCACGAAATAGAAAAGCCCCCAAAATATCACGAACTTTGGTTCGATTGGTGTCATTGGCAGCATCAATCATGGTAGTCAAAACTGTTTTGGATCCATCCAAATATTCGGCCTGATTTTGAGCAAAATACCCCAAATGAACATTGTGCCCCAAACGAACTTCCCCCAACGACTGAAGCTCGCCAACTAAAATTTTTGCTAATGTCGATTTTCCTTGTCCATTTTGACCAACAAAAGCCACCTTTTGGCCCCGCTCTATCATGAGGTCAACACCATTTAAAACCTCCAAATCACCATACGATTTTGATATATTTTTAGCTTCTAAAACCACCTTCCCAGGACTTATCGATATGGGAAAGCGAACACTCATCACACTGGTGTCGTCTTCATCCACTTGAATGCGTTCAATTTTATCCAGTTTTTTAATAAGGGATTGAGCCATTGTGGCTTTGGAGGCCTTGGCTCGAAATTTTTCAATAAGTTTTTCGGTGTGTTCGATGTGTTTTTGTTGATTTTTTTGGGCGGCCAACTGCAGCGCTTTTTGCTCGGCGCGCAGTTTAAGATATTGAGTGTATGGTTTTGGCATGTCGTAGATTTGCCCCAGCACGAGTTCAATCGTTCGGTTAGTGACATGATCCAAAAACATTTTATCGTGAGATACAATGACCACAGCTCCAGGATAGTGTTTTAAAAACTGTTCCAACCAAATGATGGACTCAATATCCAGGTGGTTGGTGGGTTCGTCCAAAAGCAAAATGTCGTTCTGCTGAAGCAACAATTTGGCCAGCTCTATGCGCATCCGCCAACCCCCTGAAAATGTGTCGGTTAGCTTAGTAAAATCTTCTCTTTTAAACCCAAGACCTATTAGTATTTTTTCTGTATCGCCCTGATAATTGTACCCGCCAAGAATTTCATATTGATGTTGAACTTCGTTCAACTCTACCATTAAATCCGAATAACTTTCGCTCTCATAATCGGTGCGTTCGACCAATTGTGTATTGATGCCCTCCAACCGCCGCTCCAGTGTTTTAATTTCAGAAAATGCTTCATAGGATTCCTCTAAAACGGTGCGCCCATAAACGAAGTCAATGTCTTGTTTTAAAAATCCAATTTTAAGTTCTTTCTTTTCTAAACTAATTTGTCCTGCGCTATACTCCAACTCGCCCGCAATAATTTTTAGTAAGGTGGACTTTCCTGCCCCATTTTTCCCAATCAATCCCACACGATTACCGGACTGCAATCGGAACGATATATTTCGAAACAGATCCTCGCCTTGAAAAGCTATACTAAGTTGATGAATATTTAACATGTCCTAATTTTGCTGCCCAGTATGAGTATATTTTTGTAATTTTATGGCACTGCAAAAATACTCAAATATCTATGTTAAAAAAAGGGTCTAAGATCTATAGTATATTATTTGGGGCTTGTCCCAAATGCCACAATGAATCGATGTATGTCTCCAAAAATCCCTTCCTATTTTCAGACACTTTACTCATGCATGAGCGATGCAGCCATTGCGGTACAAAATATAAAATTGAACCTTCATTTTTTTACGGTTCCATGTATGTGAGTTATGCCGTGGGTATTGCCTTTGCTGTAGCAGCATTTGTAGTATCTAATCTGTTTTTTGGAAGCTCACTTAAGGTTGCTTTTGTTGCTATTGTAGCAACTTTGGTAGGGTTTATGCCTGTCATTATGCGTCTTTCTCGGAATATTTGGATCAATTTTTTTATGAACTATGATCCAAAATTAAATCAGAATTCTAAATTGAAAAACGATTAATATTAATCGCATGAGGCAATGGCACCCCTTCTTCAATTGAATCTATTAAATGCTTAGCCATGGAGGGTGCCATTAGCACACCTCGACTTCCCAATCCGTTCAAAACGAATATATTTTGATGAATGGGGTGTTGCCCAACCAACGGACGTCGATCCACAACTGTTGGACGAATTCCAGCCCGATGTTCTAAGACCTCAAAAGGGCATTTAACCAAGGATTTAAGTTTTTTTAAAAGGGTTTTTTTTGCAGCTTCTGTTGGTGTATTGGAATAATCGTTCCAAGCGTAGGTTGAACCAACCAAGTAGCGGTTTTGCCCAATAGGTATAATGAAAACACTTGATTTTAAAATCACCTCTAATTGCAAATCAGGGGCGAAAATTACCAACAATTCTCCTTTTGTCCCTTCCAAAGGCAGGAGTTTAAAAAATGGATTTTGTTTTAACCCAAAACCTTCTGCAAAAATGAGATGCTTAGAATGAATCTCTTTATAATTGATGCCTTTTTCAAATTTTAATGACTCGTAGTCGAAAGTTTCCTGAACATAAGCCGCTCTAGATTTTAAATAATTTTGATAGTGTTGAAGTAATAATTTGGTATCAACTCGACCTGTAGATTTAACCTCGCCATATCCAAACGGTGCAAATATGCTACTGTTGTTATTTTTGATTATTTTAGGAATCAAAAAAGGTTTTAAATCTGGTTTGTCACAGGCCAAAACCCAATTGTTTTGTTCCTCTATGGCATGTAAAACTCTATAAATAGGTCGTCTGTCATCCAGTTTTACGCCCAGTAAAACTTCCAAATCGTCATACGCTGAAAGAGCTACGGAAAGATGTTGATTGGCGTTCCAAGCCCTATTAAACCGCTTTAAAACCACAGGATTATATAGGCCACTTGCAACTATTGATGCCTGTTGGGAAGCGTTGCTAATGACCACAAAAGACTTGCCCCGTTTTCGAAGGGTTTCACAAAGCAAAACCCCAGCCAATCCTGATCCTACAACAATGTAATCGAACTTCATGGTGTAAAAGTATAAAAAAACGCTCCTGTAATAAAGAAGCGTTTTTGGTCATTTTTTAACGAGTTATTAGTAACTCCACATGTCTTGTTCCATGTTGCGGATTTTTTCTTTAATTCGCTCAGATTCAAGAAGTTGCATTAAAGAATTTTTTCCAATATACTTGCGGATATCTCTGTCTTGATAGACATTTGCTTCTTTGTATATCGTGGCAGAAAAACGTCTGGAGTTGATGATATGATCAAAAGAAATGGGCTTCGACATATTTTTGTCATTAAAGGCATAGGAACGGTGCAACAAGTCTCTCACTTCGGGGAAAAACACCCAAAACATGGCACGGTATTCTTTATCTTCGTCAACTTCAGGAGAATCTGAAGCGCTGGATGAATCTTCAGAAAAGGCGTCAAAATCGTCAGATGATTCATCAGGAGAGTCGGCAGATATTGCAACGTCTTGATTGTCCTCTGGCTCATCGTCGAAAGCACCAAAGCCATCAGATTCTACAGAGGACGAACTTGATGAGGGTTGACTGTCGGAAGAATTTTGTCTTTGGAATTTTTCCTCAGCATCCATTGCAACGGGACCTAACGCAATGGGTCTGTATTTGAGTTGAGTTGCTTTTTTATCAAAATACCATATGCCTTTCAGAAGGTACTTTCGAACATCGGCGTAGTCAAACTCTGCAAAATCAAAATTTTCGTCCGGCATAACTTCAGAGGCAGCGGCTTCCCATTGTTCTTTGTACAAGGTGGCTGTTTCGTTGTCTCCGTTGCGTTGTAGTTCTAAAAACTCATCTGAAATGGGGTCGTAATTGACCCACTCTTCATCTTCAGGAAATTCATACCCCAATGATTCGAGGTAGGTTTTTGTGGAACCGGTTTCGTAAAAATGCTCTTCACCTTCCGTGATTCCATCCGCGTCGATTCCTTTTTTGAGTCTTTTATATTCTCGGATTCGATTTACATCTTCGAGCTCCATGGGATCTGTAAAATTGTGATCAAAATAGGCTTGTGCGCCAATGAGTGGGTCCTCTATGGCTTGAAGCAAGTAGTGGATAAGTGGACGACGATCGGCGGACACAAAGCTAATTTCAGTCGGGTAATACAGCGGGAAATTAACCCGTTGATTGAGGTCAATGACTTCCCAAGTTGTAAATGAAAACAAAATATCGTCATCTGAAACGTACTCATAATCCAGTGGTTTTGCATCCTCATCGACTTGTTTTGAGACATTTTCAATCTCAAAAGAGGACTTTGTATTGAGCAAATTGGCCTGAGAAAAACAAAGGATTGGAGTAAGAAATAAAACTGAAAATAACTTTTTCATTATAATTTTAATTTATGGTTATGGACGGCCCCAATGTTTTGGTGCCTGACGTAATCCCAGCGTATAGTATGTCTTTAATCGTGATATCAAATCCAACTGGAGCGCGTTGCAAATAGTTCTTGGCCTCTTGCGATAATCTGTTTCCAGAGCACTCAAAGGTTCTGGCACCAATTTTAACTTTGAAAGAGGTAATTGCTACATTTTGAGAAATCCCGTAGGCCGGAGGATAAATGGCCGAAACCGCAGCATTTTGGATGGTTCGTTTTGCCATTCTACCAGTTTCTCTACCATTAAATAGAACAGTTGGCTCTGGAGCTCTTCGAATGAAAAACTCTTTTCTATCCGTAAATTTATCTCCAGTACTAAACTCTCCACTGATAACTAAATCAATTTTTGTGCCTTGTTTGGGACGAATTTGGTATTGACCATTTCCATCGTTTGTGATTTGAGCGTTATTATCTACTGTAGATAATTTAACGTCATTGGAAGCTATCCCTGGAACAGATATTATTACTTTGTTATTGTAATTTCTGAAAAGCGTATTTCTACCAACTACTTCAACTGATGCTGTGTTGGGCTTGGATATAACATCATATTCAGAGTCAACTGTGATAGGAATTATTTCACCTTTCTCTTCAAAAAATACAGTCCCTTGAATTTTATTGGTCCCTACTCTACCAACTGGAAAATCCAAAACAATGGCACCATCGCTGTCAAGAGATTCTTTTGGGTCTATATCATTATCATTGATTTTTACTGACTTTGGCTTTAAATCCTTAGATTTTTTCCCTAAGATGATTTTTCCTTCA
>CAJXUB010000019.1 GCA_913061125.1 uncultured Flavobacteriaceae bacterium | reverse complement strand
GCACTTGATTACGGCTCAAGAGGTTGCAGGTTTGAATCCTGCCGAGGTCACTAAACCGGAGAATTGATTCACAGGAATTGGTTCTCCTTTTTTAATGTTTGAAATTTCCTTTGATAAAATCGGAATTGAATCGAAAATAGAGTTCACTTTTGGGGTTCGAACTTGGTCGTTTGACTTGTTGTAACCCATCCCAGATGAAAAGACTAAATTTTGTAGTTTTTGTCTTTGCTTTTAATCTCCATCTTCCCCCAAATCTTCTTTAATTTCATTAAATTTGATGATATTTAAATTAGATAATGAAGAAAAAAATTATAGTCACAGGAGGATGTGGCTACATTGGTTCTCATACAGCCATCGAGCTAATTGGTCATAATTACGATGTTGTAGTTGTGGATGATTTATCCAATTCATCTCAAGATACCATCGATCGGATCGAAGCCATAACAGGTGTGCGCCCCACATTCGAACAAGTGGATTTAAAAGATGCAGTACAAACCGAATCGTTGTTTTCCGCTCATAAAGATGCTGCAGCAGTCATTCATTTTGCGGCTCTAAAAGCGGTTGGAGAGTCCGTTCAAAAGCCCTTAGATTATTATCAAAACAATTTATATTCGCTGTTGAATACCCTTAAATTTCAACATCAAGTTGGCATTGAAAGTTTTATTTTCTCCTCATCGGCAACCGTCTATGGAATCCCAAAAGCGCTGCCAATATTGGAAACACATAAGGCCCAGCGCCCCTCATCGCCCTATGGGAATACCAAAAAAATAGCTGAAGAAATTTTAGAGGATTTCACCAAAGTAACTCCAAATTTTTCTGCTATTTCGTTGCGGTATTTCAATCCCATTGGTGCTCACGAGTCTGGCGAGATTGGTGAATTACCCAACGGGATTCCCAACAATTTGATGCCGTATATCACTCAAACTGCTGCAGGAATTCGAGATCAGCTTATGGTGTTTGGAGATGATTATCCAACCAAAGATGGAACCCCTGTTCGAGATTATATTCATGTGGTGGATTTGGCCAAAGCTCACGTTCAAGCCGTTCAACGATTGATTAAACAAGAGCAAGAACAATCTTTTGAAATTTATAATTTAGGAACCGGTAATGGTTTTTCTGTTCTGGATGTAATTAAGGCCTTTGAGCGCGTTTCTGGTCAAAAACTAAATTATCAAATTGTAGATCGACGCGAAGGCGACGTCACTGAACTGTATGCTTCAACAGATTTGGCTTTTCAAAAATTAGGTTGGAAAGCCGAGCTTGGACTTGATGAGATGATTGAATCTGCTTGGCGTTGGGAACAAAAATATAGAGGTAAAGAAAATTAATCCAACGCTCTCATAGTGACATAAAGCCGCCAACCAAATAGGGCCATTTGCAATTTATTGGCTTTAGCCAAATCAACCCTACGCTTGGTTAAGCTTGGAAGTAACCGTTTGTTTAAAACGGCCAACAGTTTAAAAAACAATTTCATACGTCAAAAATAGAATTTCTTTGTGATTAATCCACCTATTTTCAAATCTTAAAGTATATTCGTTAAAAATTCCCTGAATGGATTTTATATTCATGCTCTTAGGTTTCGCTCTCCTTGTTATTGGGGGCGAATATTTGGTTCGTGCTTCTGTTGGTCTGTCCTTCAAGTTGCACCTCTCAAAAATGGTAATCGGACTCACGGTGGTGTCCTTTGCCACATCACTTCCAGAGCTTTTGGTGAGTTTGAATGCTGCTTTACAGGGCTCGCCCTCCATTGCCATTAACAATGTTATTGGGTCCAATATTGCCAACCTCGGTCTTGTTTTAGGTATAACCGCAATGTGTACCACTATCGAGGTGGACAAATCATTTTATGTGTTCAATTGGCCTGCCTTAATAGTGTTTTCATTGATGATGTATTATTGTCTTAGCAACGATCAGCAATTAACCTCCGCCGAGGGCTGGGTATTATTCGCTGCCTTGATAGGTTTCGTGGTTTTGTTGTTGCGAAAATCCAAATCATCAACCACACAGGAAGATCAGTCCATGGCGGCATTAGCTCAGGTGTCCTATTTTAAAATATTAATTTGGCTTATCATTGGAGGTTTGGCGTTATATTTCGGTGCCGAATGGTTGGTGGGTGGAGCAGTTGTAGTTGCACAAACACTGGGCGTAAGTGAAGCGGTTATTTCCGTCTCTTTAGTGGCCGTTGGAACAAGTATCCCGGAACTTGCAGCCTCGGTAATTGCTGTCATTAAAAAAGAAAAAGCCATCTCGCTTGGAAATCTCATAGGATCAAATATTTTTAATATTGGCTCTGTATTAGGACTCACATCAATTGTAAAAACCATTCCCATTATTGATGCTCAAATACTCTCCAGAGATGCCATTTGGATGCTAGTTTTTGCCGCCATTATCTTGCCTTTGGTGCTCGTTTTTAATCGGCACAAACTCCAAAAAAAAGAAGGGTTTTTGTTGGTTTTGCTTTATGGGATTTTTATGATTATTGTGTTTAGACAATAATTGAAATTATTCAACATAATAATCTACCAGCTCTTCAATGTTTTCCACCGTTACACTTGTTGGTAAGTTCAAAGGGATATTGACCAGTTGAAGTAATGCAGTAAGTTGTGAGGATAAATTAAAACCTTGTGTGGATTCCGCCCGAACCAAGCCCACTTGTTCTGCATAAAAGTAATTGGTTTCAAGTATATTTTGGGGTTCCAAAATAGCAACATTTTGAGTAAAAAGTCCCAGATTAAATGTGCCGCTAACACTCAGCGATAAACTCAAAATTCCCTCAAAAACATTGTTATATTCAGAGCCATTTAGTGTTACTGAGTCATAAAAATTTACCTTTTTGGTCGTTAATTCATAGTTTACTTGAATGGGAATTTGAGTACCTTCAATATCTAGATTTTCAGAAAAATTGGCCTCCTGAACAAACATGATATCATTGTTGTTGGCCTCTAAATCGAGAAGCAGCATATTACTGATTTCCAAATTATTATCTAATCCCAAGTTGGAAAAAGTATCTGGCAATTCCAAGTCGGCCTCAACGGAAATTGTTGTGGCTGTGGTACTCAAAGTACCGTTGGTTATAATTCCATTCATACTACCGTTAGCAATTCCATCGTCATTGGCCGACAACGTGAAACTGGCACCAGATATTGAGGCCACATAAACGGAGTCTTGAGCCATAAAGTCCATGTCTGGAAGGTCTTGACTGTTGCTTTGCACGTCATAAATCCAAAAGCGTTGTTCTCCAATAGTTAAAAATTCTTCAGTGCTTCCACCCGGGGTGTCACTTGGATTGTTGCCCGACGTTGCAGAATCCGATTCGTAGGCCTCGTCGTTGCAGCTAACCAAAGTAACCGTCATAGCTATTACAGTTAAAATTCGTTTCATATCCTATTGTTTTTGTTAAAGGTACGATTTTCTTCTTTACACAAAAAAAACGCCCGTTGTGAAACAGGCGTTTATAATATTTGCCCAAAAAAAATTATCTTTTATTCATTTTTTTGATGTATTGTTCAAGTGCCATAGTCATGGAAGGTGTTTCTTTAGTTGGTGCGGCAATATCCACTCTCAACCCTTTGTTTTCAACAGCTTTAATGGTGGAGTTTCCGAATACGGCAATTCGGGTATTGTTTTGTTTGAAATCTGGGAAATTATGAAAAAGTGATTCAATCCCCGAGGGGCTAAAAAACACCAAAACATCGTAGTATACATCAGCCAAATCTGACAGATCGCTGATCACTGTTTTATAAAAAATGGCTTGTTTCCAATTGATTCCCAACGCGTCTAATGCTTTTGGAACAGAAGGCTTTAGTTTGTCGGATGATGGTAACAAAAATGTTTCATCTTTGTATTTGTTGATGAGCGTAATTAGCTCTGTGAAGGTTCGTTTGCCAACATAAATTTTTCGTTTTCTGTAAACTACATATTTTTGCAGATAGTAGGCCACGGCCTCGGATTGGCAAAAATATTTCATGGTGTCTGGCACCCTAAATCGCATGGCTTCGGCCACTCTAAAAAAGTGGTCCACCGCGTTCCGACTGGTTAAAATGATGGCAGTATATTTTGAAAAATCAACTTTCTGAAGTCTAATTTCTTTGGTGGTTACGTTCTCAACATGGATAAAAGGGCGAAAATCAATCTTAACTTTTTGATTTTGCTGTAAATCGAAGTAAGGAGAATTTTCTACTTTTGGTTCCGGCTGAGAAACTAAAATTGTTTTTACTTTCATAGGTGCTCAATCTAAAAGACGTTTGGTTAGTTTAGGATGTTGTACGCCACGATGTAGGGTGCAATTTCCAGGGTGCAAATATACAAAATAAAATAGAAGATGTTTGCGGTTACAACATTAAGATTTGATTGTATGGTTTTCACAAGCCCAATAATCGGAATAAGGAGAATCGAAACAAGCGTTATTTGAACGGCTAGTGGGTTAAAATTTGCGTTAAAAACAATGATGGCGTTGAGGGGTAACAGCACTAGGCCTGCAAAATTTAAACTGCTGATTTGCTGAAATGATAAAACATGGAAAAATTTGTGCGCATCAAAAGCATATCCAAGAAGTAATTGGAGTCCAATCTTCAATAGAACAGCACCTGAGATAAGTCCAAAAAGACCCAAAAAAGCAACTAAATTCATGGCATCATATTCAAAAAAACATTGGGAAATGATCCAGCCAAAGGCTGCAGTGTTAATTCCAAAATTAATAAAGAGTAAACTGTCGAAAGTATCAAAAAAAGAATGTTCTTTGATGTAAATTCGCAAATAATTGGAGTTCCCCAAAAACCCTAAAAAATCGTTCAAACGCTTGCCATGGAATGTTTTGACAATCAACAAAAGGATTAGACTTGCCACACTGCAGTACACATACCCGTCGTTGGAAATTATCTCTCGAAGCATACACAAAACTATAAAGAATATTTGATCTGAGGTTCCGATTAAATAGCTTATTTTTACGCCATACTCTTTAATTTTGTGAAAAATACCCTAATTATAATTCCGACCTACAACGAGGTAGATAATGTAGAGCTTCTGCTGCGAGAGGTATTTGGGCTGTATCCGCAACTTCACATTTTGGTAGTGGATGACAATTCTCCAGACGGAACTGCAGATAGGGTTTTAGCTCTGAAAACTGAATTTTCACAACAATTGTTTTTGCTCTCTCGACCTAAAAAAGAGGGTTTGGGGAGAGCATATTTGGCTGGTTTTCAGTGGGGTTTACAAAAAGATTACGACTATTTATTTGAAATGGATGCCGATTTTTCTCACAACCCCAAGGCCATTCAAGAGCTGTATTCTGCTTGTGCAGAACAAGGGGCGGATGTTTCCGTTGGGTCGCGTTATGTCCAGGGAATCAATGTGGTCAATTGGCCATTATCTCGAGTTGTACTGTCCTATTTGGCCTCGTGGTATGTGCGTATTCTCACGGGAATGCCAGTTAAAGACCCTACAGCTGGATTTGTGTGTTACCACAGAAATGTGCTTGAAGCTATAGATTTGAATGACATACATTTTATTGGATATGCCTTTCAAATTGAGATGAAATACAAAGCATTCAATAAAAAATTTAAAATCAAGGAAATACCCATTATCTTTACCGATCGAATACGAGGCGCATCAAAACTCACCAAAGGCATCATTTCGGAAGCCATTTTTGGAGTCATTCAAATGCGAATAAAACAACTTTTAGGCCATCTGTAAATGCAAAATTCATCCATTCTCATTAAAAACGCTCGCCTTGTCAACGAAGGAAAAATCGTAGAAGGCGATGTGTTAATTGAAGGAAAATTAATTAAAGAAATTGCACCATCAATTAGTGCAAAGCACCCCAATACCTTTGTTATCGATGCCGAAAATAAATACCTCATGCCAGGTATGATAGACGATCAAGTGCATTTTAGAGAACCCGGACTCACCCACAAAGCCAATATTGCCAGCGAATCCAAAGCTGCCATTGCGGGGGGGATTACCTCATTTATAGAAATGCCCAATACGGTACCGCAAGCGACCACTATTGAAAAATTGGATGAAAAATTCAAAATCGCTGAAAAAACATCATTTGCCAATTACTCTTTTATGTTTGGTGGAACCAACGATAATTTGGATGAAATCCTAAAAGTTGACTCCAAAACCGTCGCTGCGCTAAAATTATTTTTAGGATCATCGACCGGGAATATGCTGGTGGATAATCCCGAAATTTTAGAAAAAATCTTCTCGAGTACAGATTTACTTATTGCGGTCCACTGCGAGGACGAACAAACCATTCGGGCCAACACGAAAAAGTTTGTGGATGAATATGGGGACGATATTCCGATAAAATTTCATCCCACAATTCGAAGTGAAGAGGCCTGTTATTTATCGTCTTCAAAAGCCATTGAATTGGCCAAAAAAACAGGGGCAAGATTGCATGTTTTTCATTTGTCTACGGCTAAAGAAATGGCCCTATTTTCCAACAAAAAACCACTCAAAGACAAACAAATTACAGCCGAAGTTTGTATTCATCATTTATGGTTTTCAGACGAGGATTATGACCAAAAAGGAACCTTAATAAAATGGAATCCTGCCGTAAAAACACCTCACGACCGAGAGGCGTTATGGAAAGCTCTGTTGTCCGACAAAATTGATGTCATTGCTACAGACCATGCGCCACATACCAAACACGAAAAATTAAACCCATACACCAAAGCACCATCTGGCGGACCGCTGGTACAGCACGCTGTTGTTGCCCTTATGGAGGCCTGTCATGATGGAAAAATATCCATTGAAAAAATGGTTGAAAAAATGGCGCACAACCCTGCCATTCTATTTCAAATTAAGCAAAGAGGATTTATTCGAGAGGGCTATTTTGCCGATTTAATCTTGGTGGAGCCAAATAACCCCTGGACGGTGACTCCAGAAAATATTTTATACAAATGCGGGTGGTCTCCATTTGAAGGGACAACATTTAGGTCTAGAGTTACACACACGATTTTAAACGGAACCTTGGTGTATCACAACGCACAATTTACAGGCCATAGTGCCGCCATGAGATTAACTTTCGACCGATGATAAGAGCATTTTCTTTTTTACTTTCAACCGTTTTGTTGTGGTCTTCGTGCAGCGCCAAAAAGTATGAAGCTCCAGACAATTTGATTTCTGAAGATAAAATGGTTGAAATTATCAGTGAATTTATGATTATCAATGCAGCGAAAGGGGTAAATAAAATCATCTTAGAAGAGCATATTACAGACCCCACCGCTTATGTGTTTGAAAAGTATAAGATTGACAGTCTTCAATTTCAACAAAGCAATGCGTATTATGCTCGAAATATTGAATCGTACACCCTAATATACAACCAAGTAAACCAGTATCTTGAGTCCAAAAAAACGGCGTTTCAAGACAAAATAGATGCTCGTAACCGCGAATTAGATTCCCTTAAACAACTCAAATTAAACAAAAAAGACACCATCCCCGAACTGAAAAAAAACGATCTCGTTCCAAAAACCTCTCGGTTTAGAAATCAGCCGAAAAAATTTGACACGTTGCGCTCAATGATTCAGAAATAGGTTGAAATTCAAATCCATCAAGAGCTGATTTGATTTTGCTGTTGTCGTATCTGTAAACTGTATTGAGCGTTAGGGCTAGAGGTTTAGTCAGTCGTCGCCGTCTTCTAAAAAATTTTGACGCCATCCAATCCAAGCGCCATGCCCATTCTAGTTTGGTTTTAGAGGCCAATTTAGATGGGGGTTTTACCTTTAAATTTGTTGCAATGGTTGTCATGATTTCTAGATAGGATTTGTTTTCAGAGACCAAAATAAATCGTTCATTTCTGTGGTCAGATTGCATCAATTCAATCATGGCAGTTGTAACGTCACGAACCGCAACAAAACCCGTAACGCCGTTGGTGAAGTAGGGTTGTTCTTTTTGGGCTAATTTGAATAATAATCCACTTCCAGAGTTCCAACATCCAGGTCCAATAATCACCCCAGGGTTTACAATCACGGCAGGAACTCCTTCTTGAGTTCCACGCCAAACCTCCATCTCGGCACCATATTTTGAAATGGCATACACGTTTTGATTTCGATTGCCTTGCCAATGCATCTCTTCGCTAATTGTCTCTGAGTCAAAGCCCAGAGTAGCTATGGTACTCACGTAGCATAATTTTTGAATCTGATATTTAACGCATAAATTGACCACATTGGCAGTTCCCTTAATGTTTGTATTACGAAGAAGACGATAATCCGATGGATCAAATGAAATGCATGCGGCACAATGATACACCTTCGAAATACCAACAAAGGCCTCGGAGAGTTTCCCGATGTCGTTTAGAGGTGCTTCAATCCATTCGATACGTTCAAACAACGCCACATCTTTGGTGTAATAAGAAAATACAGTTTTGACGTTTTCAATGGTAGAAAATCTTCTGTAGGTGGCCCTAACGTTCTGTCCTTTTTTAGTCAGTTGAAACAACAAATGACTTCCTACCAAACCCGTACCGCCTGTGACTAAAATCATGTTGCGAAATTACTGATTTTTCTTTTCTCATCATTGTTGAATCTTTTATCTTTGTTTGAATAATTTTTCAATGATGATCAAAAATTTTGTTGACGTCCTAAAATGGCGGGGCATGATTCACGATGCCATGCCAGGAGTAGAAGACCATTTACAAGAACAAATGCGCTTGGCGTATGTTGGTTTCGATCCTACCGCCGATTCGCTCCACATAGGCAATTTGGTCCCCATCATGCTGTTGGCGCACTACCAGCGTTGCGGTCATAAACCGATCGCTTTGGTGGGGGGTGCTACCGGAATGATTGGCGATCCTTCGGGGAAATCTGCAGAGCGAAATCTATTGGACGAGAACACCTTACGTCAAAATCAAGATGCCATACAAAAACAATTGGCTCATTTTCTGGATTTTCAAAGCGATAAGCCCAACGCCGCAAAGATGGTTAATAATTACGATTGGATGAAAGATATTACGTTTTTGGATTTTATTCGTGATGTAGGCAAGCACATTACCGTCAATTACATGATGGCTAAAGATTCGGTTAAGAACAGAATTTCCACAGAGAGTAAAGAAGGAATGAGTTTTACAGAATTTACCTATCAACTCGTTCAGGGGTATGATTTTTTACATTTATTTCAAACCCACAATTGTACCATTCAAATGGGAGGTAGTGACCAGTGGGGTAATATCACATCGGGAACGGAACTTATAAGACGCATGGCAAATGGCAAAGGGTTTGCCATTACCTGCCCTTTAATCACAAAATCGGACGGTTCCAAATTTGGTAAGAGCGAAGGCGGAAATGTTTGGCTAGACCCCAAGCGTACCTCCCCCTACAAATTTTATCAATATTGGTTGAATTCCAGTGATGAAGATGCTGAAAAGTACATTAAAATTTTCACATTTTTAGAAGAACAAGAAATTCAAACTTTGCTGGAAACGCATAAAAAACAGCCCCACCTCAGAGGATTACAAAAACGATTGGCACAAGAAATTACGACAATGGTTCATGGAGGTGTCCAATGCCACAATGCTGAAAAGGCCTCTCAAATTTTATACAGTAAAGCGTTCAAGAAGGACATCCAAACGTTAGACGAAGTTACGTTTTTAGATGTTTTTGAAGGGGTTCCACAAGCTGAGGTTTCAAAAGCAACACTCGAATCTGGGATGGATATGATTGCAGCACTTTCAGCCGAAACAGGTTTTTTACCGTCTAATGGCGAAGCACGCCGTGCCCTCAAAGAGAATTCAATTGCAGTAAATAAAGAAAAAGTCAACGATCAGTATCAATTGAGTTTTTCGGATTTAATCAATGATACTTACATTATAATTAATCGTGGTAAACGAAGCACTTTTATTATCCGTGCAGTGTAGATTTAGAACACCATAAGGTTGCACCCTCGTACATCCGATTGGTCAAACCGTCCAAGGATTTCAAACTGGCCATTGTTGTGAATTCTTCCCAAATCTTGTGTCGCCAAAAACGAGCAAGAATTTACATTGGCCAAGTCAATAACATTCACTCCTCCAGATGGTCCTGTTGGCAGTAGTGTTAAGGCATCTTCAGGATCTCGAATTAAAACTTTCATCCATGGTGGTGTAAAAAATAGGCCATCGCCATGCGAATAGGCCTGTGATAATAATTCCGTCATACCATACTCACTATGAATGGTTTTGACACCAAATCCTTGTTTCAACAGGGTATGTAGTTCTGATTTAATCAACTCTTTGCGGCGGCCCTTCATGCCGCCAGTTTCCATAACGATGGTGTGGTTTAAATTAAATTTATGGTATTCCATCAAATCCAAAAGCGCATAGGATACCCCGATTAGAATGGTGCTTTGGTGCGATGACTCGAGGTCTAAAAGCGTTTGTTTTAGGGCTTCTAGGTTATCCAAATAAAAACCGCTTTTGGGGTGATTGGATTGTTGAATCATATTGTTTACCATATAAACTAACGAAGAGCCCTCACGTTCCAAATAGGAGGGTAAAAGGGCTAGAATAGCATAATCTTGAATGTTGCCATAGGCGGCCTCAAATCCTTTTTGAAAACTCATTTCATACAAACTGAGGTCAGTTACATGGTGTTGGCTGACGACACTCCCTGTGGTTCCGCTGCTGGTAAAGGTCTGTTCGGGGTCTGTTTTTGAGCTCAAAACGTTGTGGGTTTTAAAAAACTCGATGGGTAGAAAGGGGATATCTTCCAAAGATTTAATATCACTGGGGTGTTTATTTAGCAAATCGCAAAACGAACGGTATACTGGATTTTTCTCAAATTGAAATCTAAATACTTCAAGCGCTTTGTTGCTGAAATCCATCTTGGAATTGATATTGAAAATTGAAATGTATTCCATGTCGTCTTTTAGATGTTTTACAAAAGTAGATAAAATACAAAAGAGCGTTGCACAGGCAACGCTCTTTTGTAATTATTAAAAAAAAACAAATTACTGAATAATCAATTTTTTAGAATTCGAGCTGTTGTTTTGCGTTAGCTTCACAATGTAAACTCCTGCATTCAAGTTCGATACATCCAAACGCTCATTATTGACCACAGTACTAATCACTTTTTTTCCAAGTAGGTCGAATACCTGTGCTTGTACTGCACCCATTTGGTTGGATTTAACGGACACGAATCCAGAATTTGTTGGATTGGGGTGTAACATTACTTCCAATATCATGGAGTCGTTTAGCGATAAACTTTCAGGTGTAACGTTGTCCCAAGTTGTTCCCAACCGAAGTTCATCTATTAAAATTGCAGGGGTTTCTCCAGTACTATCTTGTCTTATAATAAATTTGGATATACTGCTTACACCTGCGGCAGAATCATCTGATGTTAAAGTGGGGCTTGGAGGTGTTGATAAGGTTAAATCGCTTTGAGTGGGATTGATCCAAAGACTTGTCATACCAGTATCAATATTGTAATCTACGACAATCATAATTGTTTCTCCAATTTCAAACGTTTCTGTGGTGGTCTGTGGTGTGGATGATTCATATCCAAATCCAATGTCAAATGTGGTTCCGCTGGCATCTGGATTTGGTCGTACCCACAATCTACTATCGTAATTTCCTAGGATTGCAAAGTAACCTCCATCGGTTGTATCTGTCATAGCAGATTGATCTGTTACTTGAAATAAGAATGAAGCATATACAGATCCAGTTTCAACTGGTGTAAAGTGAAGTTCGGCTTCTTGACCGCTGCCAGAAAATGCCACGTGATTTCCTGTTGATGCCTCTAAACCGGCATAGGCAAGATTACCTAGCTCAACATTAATTTGGTCTCCAGTATTAACATAACTCCATAACGGTCCGGAAAGCGTTCCTGTCGTGTAGTCAAATCCTTCGTAAATGGGAAGACTAGGGTCAGGTTCAGCTACTGAAAAAGTGATTGTTTGATTTGTTGCTGGTGTTATGGGCTGGTGTGAATCATCTACAAGTTCAACATAAACAACATAGGTTTCTCCGTCTGAAACACTAATTTCTTCGTCCATTAAATCATATTTCATAGGTTGGTCTTGGCCGTTAATAGACCAGTGTATATGACCATCGGCACCTGAGCCGTTTGCGCCAATTGTGAAATCCAAAACAGACAAAGACATTGTAACGGATGTCGTACCTGAGGGAAATTCACTGTTGTTGTCAGGAGCAGTAATATTAAGTGTTGGATCAGGGTTAGAAACACAACCTGTATAGGCACCAAGCGTGTCCCATCCAGTGTTTTGTCCTGTCACAATCCATTCAGAATCTTCTGTATTTGTTCCAAAAGAATTTAAGGGTTGAGCATTTGGTCCACAAACGGTGGACTTCCTTGTTAAAGTTTTATTTGCTGTTCCATCCGTTACCCCGGCTACATCCCAGCCAGCCCCTGGATCAGGGCCCATATCACCCAATGCATCTATGATGGTGTACGTATTTGCAGTTGCTCCAGCGAGAGTAAGTGCGAAAAAGTCATCTCCGTTTGATAAGTAAGTAAAAGTTTGATCAGCTTCAGCTAATATAGTGGCATCTGAACTTGGATGAGCAATAACATATACATCACCACTTGCTAGGATTGTCCCTGTTTCAAAAGTAATATTGTCAGGATAATCAAATTCACTTGTCGTATCGCAACCATTACTACAGCTGGAGATGGTGTATTGAGATAAGTCAATATCCTGATTGGTTCCGTTGTAAATTTCAATAAACTTGTGGTTTGAACTTCCTTCGCCGTACTTACTAAAATACAGTTCGGATACTTGACTGAAGGATAGAAATGAAATTAAAAATGTCAAAATTAAAGAGTAAAAATGTTTCATTGGCTAAAAATTGATTAATGTTGTTCAAATTTACCAATAATTAAAAAACAATTCAATCAAAATACCGTTGACATTTAATACTTTAACTAAAATTTAGTGATTAGTTAACACCAATAACCAGTCACCAAAAAAAAGCGCGCCAACAGACTGTTGAACGCGCTCTGAGAAGGGGTTGAGATAAATTATTCTACAATCAATTTTTTTATCGCAGTTTGGGTGTGTTGTTTTAACTCTACAAAGTATAGACCAGTATTCAAATTTTGAATACTCACCTGATTATTAACGGCCTCTGTTTCCAACACAAGTTGTCCAATTGTGTCGTATATTTTGAGTGCTACAGGACTCTTAAGTTGAGTTTTTATATTTAGATGCCCAACACTGTTGGGATTCGGATAGAGCTGAACTTCTGATATGTTGAAATCTTCAAAACTTGCTGTGGAGGAAAAAGTTTGGCCAGAATTTGTGGCATTAAAGGAACTGTCGGAGGGGCCGCCCCACGTAAAATCTTCATAAGTGGTGCCTGAACCGGTCAATTGTAAAGATTTCCCAGCTTCGGTTGAACTTGGCTCAGAAACGCCAATGTCTGTTGAGGTTTGACCCGAGGCCACCCCTTCTACCGCGGTTATTGAACCTTCATAACTCAAAAATTGAATCAGAGTTCCGTTGTTTGCCAAGGCCACACCGTCTGGTGCACCATTCTGAATTCCAGAAATACTGAAAAAAACAGCACCAAAACCTGAAGCCGTTGTGGGGATGGTGCCGCTCAGAGTCACGGTTTTGTACGGTTTGCTGTTTTTGCCATTGTACAACACAAGGGCGTAGGTGCTTAAATCCGTGCCTGAAGGGCCCGCAATTTCGACCCCTTCGTTAGAGTCGGTACCGGCATTGTCGTAATGAATTTCGTTGATGAAAACTTTGGTTTGCCCAAAGCAAAACGAAATCAAAAATAAATTTAAAAGAATAGCGTAGAGTTTTTTCATCATCGTTAAGATTTAAGGGTTTACGGTAAAATTAGAAATAATTTCATGGATTTTGAGATTATTGATAAAAATTAACACTTAATTAATGCACAAAATTTTTACACATAGCCATGATAATACAATGTTACATAAGCTTTAAAATATCATTAACACTCAAAGCTTTTTTTTTATTTTTACCATTATTGGGTATATTTACGATTCATCATCAATTAACGCAATGAGCAATAAAAACATCAAAATTCTCCTGGTCGACGACGAGCCTGATATTCTTGAAATCATCAGCTACAACCTCACAGCCCAAGGTTACATCGTATTTACTGCGAACAACGGTGCAAAAGCTATAAAAAAAGCCAAAAAGGAACACCCCGATCTTATCATCCTTGACGTCATGATGCCAGAGATGGATGGGATAGAGGCCTGCGAACAAATTCGACAAATTCCAGAACTTAAACACACCCTAATTGCTTTTTTAACTGCCCGCGGAGAGGACTACTCTCAAGTGGCCGGTTTTGAAGCAGGAGCCGACGATTACATCACCAAGCCAATCAAGCCCAAGGTTTTGGTCAGTAAAATAAAATCGTTGCTTCGTCGCCTCAACAACACATCTGCATCCGACGCCAAAAATCAAATCGAACTCAATAATCTAACTATTGATAGAGATGCCTACAAAATCATCCTCGATGGTCAGGATATGGTGTTGCCACGAAAAGAATTTGAATTGTTATATTTGTTGGCATCCAAGCCAGGAAAGGTCTTTAAACGCGAGGATATTCTTGATAAAATATGGGGGAACGAAGTTGTCGTGGGGGGTAGAACCATTGATGTTCACATTCGAAAACTCCGCGAAAAACTGGGCGACTCTCGATTTAAAACCATAAAAGGGGTTGGGTATAAGTTTCAAAATAAATGAGGTCATCAAAAAAAAACACGTACAAATTTGCCGCAAAAACCTCATTCCTTATTGCCCTCATCTTAACCTCGCTTTTCAGTCTCTTTGTTGTCGTTACCGCCACAATTCAGATTCCACATGTAGTGTTATTTTTTGCGGGTTGCTACATGGTATGCTTTTTCATCCTACACTACCGCTTCAAGACATTTATTGTCAGCCGAATCGAAAAAGTCTATAACGATATTATGGTGTTGGAGAGCAATACCAGCCCCGTTCAAAATTTTCCCATATCCACGGACATGGATTTTTTAACAAAAGAAATCCGAAAATACGCCAAATTAAAACGGATGGAGGTCGAATCATTTAAAGCCAGAGAGGAATTCCGAAAAGAGTTTGTAGGAAACGTTGCTCATGAGCTAAAAACCCCCCTTTTTACGGTGCAAGGATACATTTCAACGCTCTTAGATGGCGCCATGAACGACCCCGAAGTTTTAAAAAAATACTTGAAACGCGCCGACAAAGGGGTAGATCGACTAAATTATATTGTTCAAGATTTGGACATGATTACAAAAATTGAATTCGGAGATTCAAAGCTAAAAAAATCCGATTTTGACATCATCGATTTGATAAAAAATGTATTCGAAGATTTGGAGATGAAGGCCAAAAAGAAAAGCATTTCATTGGTGTTAGAAAACACAATTCAAGACCCTTCTGAGGGCTCCTCGTTAGTTCACGCCGATCAGGAGCGAATCCAGCAGGTGTTGACCAATTTAATCGTAAATTCTATCAAATACGGCCACAGCAACGGTACCACGGAAGTGGGTGTTGAAATTTTGGGGGATGATAAAGTCATTGTTAGAGTAACCGACAATGGCGAGGGCATTGAAGCTGAACACCTACCGCGTCTTTTTGAACGCTTCTACAGAGTTGATAAAAGCGGTGCTCGGAGTGAGGGTGGTTCGGGTCTGGGCCTCTCTATTGTAAAGCATATTATTGATGCTCACGAAGAAAAAATTTATGTCGAAAGCAAGTACGGTATCGGTAGCGAATTTTCATTTACCCTTCCCAAAGTGTCATAATCCCGTCTCTTTCAGTATTTTTGCCTAAAAATTAAGTCTGTGGGTAGTAAAAATAAACTTAAACGTTTTAGGGAAAACGACACCTTCAACCATGTCTTTCAACCCACTAGAGAAGAGTTGGTTAACAACAACTTTGCAATGAAAGGCCAATGGCGAAATACATTTTTTAAAAACGAAAATCCTATTGTTCTTGAACTGGGGTGTGGCAAAGGCGAATATACGGTTGAATTGGCCAAACGCGATTCCAACAAAAATTTTATTGGGATAGATATCAAAGGCGCACGGTTTTGGAGAGGTGCCAAAACTGCCCTGGAAAATCACATGTCCAATGTGGCCTTCATTCGAACCCAAATTGAGCTCATCGAGTCTGTTTTTGCGTCTAATGAAATTGACGAAATTTGGATCACATTCCCCGATCCACAAATCAAATATAAACGAACCAAACACCGTTTGACCCATCAAGCGTTTTTGGATCGTTATAAAACGATTTTAAAACATGATGGGCTAATTCACCTCAAAACCGATAGTGAATTTATGCACGGTTACACGCTGGGTTTGCTTCATGGGCTGGGTCACGAGATTCAATATTCCAATCATGATGTTTACCGCCAAGAGGGAAGTCCAGACGAAGTCACCAGCATTCAAACCTTTTATGAAAGCACCTATTTGGCTCAAGGCAAAGCAATTACGTATCTTCGGTTTAAATTATCATAAGTTTTGAGCATAACAGTTGTTTTTTTTCTCAGTCTATTGATTTCATTTATTGGGGTATTGCCCCCAGGAATGCTCAATATGTCTGCCGCTAAAATTAGCTTAAAAGAAGGTCACAACAGGGGGTTTATGTTTTCCATTGGGGTTTGTTTAGTGGTTTGTGTCCAAACACTCGTTGCGACCATTTTTGCCAAATACCTCAGCGAACACCCCGATGTGACTCATATTCTAAGGCGTGTGGCGTTGGTGATTTTTATGCTGATTTCTATTTATTTTTTTATCAAAGCCCGCAAAAATACCACAACTCCAGAAATCGATGATACCGTTCAAAGCAAACAAAGCCGATTTTTTCAAGGGATTTTTTTATCAGCGCTTAATATTTTCCCCATACCATTTCAGGCCTATATGGTCACCACTTTAGTATCGTTCAATTGGCTAACTCTGGATCATACAAGCATCGGTGCCTATATTGCCGGAGCCGCCATGGGCACAAGCATTGCCTTGTATATTTATATTTTATTTTTTGATAATCTAAAAAACACGAAATTAGTTACAACAAAAAATATGAATTATGCCATAGGAACCATCACCTTAGTGGTGGCAATGGTGACGCTCATCAATGTAATTCGTTCTTAACACATGCCTCAATCTTCAAATTTTTTTGATCAATGCTATGCCATTGCCCGTCAAGTTCCATACGGCCGAGTAACCAGTTACGGCGCCATTGCTAAATACTTAGGAGCCCCTCGAAGTGCACGCGCCGTGGGATATGCCATGACGGCATCGCACGGGAAAGATGTCCCTGCTCACCGTGTTGTGAATAGAATTGGTCTGTTGACAGGAAAACACCATTTTGAAGGCATCAATTTAATGCAACAATTGTTAGAAAATGAGGGTTTAACAATAAAAAACAACCAAATTCAAAATTTTGAATCTGTATTTTGGGACCCCGCCAAAGAACTTTAGTTTTTTAGATAAATCGAACGTATATTTGTGCTCGAAAGAAATTCAAATAGAAGCCCTTGAAATTCTCAAAAAAAGACATTGAAAACGCTCTTAAAACCATCACCGTTCCAGGTGAAGGAAACAATATGATTGACAGTAAAGCGGTCAAAAATATTGTGGTGTTTGACGATGAGGTTGTTGTCGATATCACAATATCAAACCCCAGTCTTCAAGCCAAAAAACGCACCGAAGTTGACATTCTAAAAACCATCCACGAACGAGTTTATCCGAAAGCCAAAATACAAGTCAATATTTCCGTCAATGCCCCTTCAAAACCAAAAAATGAAATTAAAGGAAAGCCCATCCCAGGGATTCAAAATGTTGTGGCTGTTGCATCTGGAAAGGGGGGTGTAGGAAAATCTACTGTCACCTCAAATATGGCCGTATCTTTGGCCAAAATGGGATTTAAGGTTGGGATTTTGGACGCTGATATTTATGGCCCCTCTGTACCAATTATGTTCGATGTTGCTCACGAAAAACCCTTAGCCGTTCAGGTCAATGGTACCTCAAAAATGCAACCCATAGAAGCTTATGGTGTTAAAATTTTATCCATCGGATTTTTCACAAAACCCAATCAAGCCGTGGTATGGCGTGGCCCCATGGCCGCCAAAGCACTCAATCAAATGATTTTTGATGCTGCTTGGGGCGAGTTGGATTTTCTTCTGATCGATTTACCTCCTGGCACAGGAGATATTCATTTGAGCATCATGCAGTCCCTCCCGCTCAATGGCGCGGTAGTCGTTAGTACTCCACAAACTGTTGCTTTGGCCGATGCCAAAAAAGGCGTAGCCATGTTTCAACAAGAAAGCATCAACGTTCCCGTTTTGGGAATTGTTGAAAACATGGCTTATTTTACCCCTGAGGAGCTTCCTAAAAATAAATATTATATCTTTGGACAAGAAGGGGCGAAGCACCTTGCAGAGGATTTAAGAGTTCCACTTTTAGGAGAAATTCCTATCGTGCAAAGCATCCGAGAGGCCGGCGATTTTGGTCGTCCAGCGGCTCTCCAAGACAAGACCCCAACACAAAAGGCCTTTATAACAATGACTCAAAATATGGTTCAAGAAGTTGTAAAACGAAACGACCAACTACCGCCAACAGAAGCCATTAAAATCACAACGATGGCGGGTTGTAGTGCTGTAAAAAAATAAATTGTTGACTATGAGTTCAAATGAAATCCGCAAAAATGTAGAAAAAGCTCTGGATGAAATCCGCCCTTTTTTGGAAAATGACGGTGGAAATATTAATTTGATAGGTATCGAAAACGACCAAGTTGTTAAAGTACAATTCACAGGAGCGTGTTCTTCTTGTACTGTAAATCAAATGACACTCAAATCTGGTGTTGAAATGACCATAAAAAAATACGCCCCTCAAATCCAGTCCGTCATAAACGTTGATGAGTAAGATGATAACAACAGACATTCTTATAATTGGTGCCGGTCCAACAGGATTATTTGCTGTTTTTGAAGCGGGTTTACTAAAATTAAAGTGCCATCTCATCGATGCTTTACCACAACCGGGAGGTCAATGCTCAGAAATTTATCCTAAAAAACCCATCTATGATATTCCCGCTTACCCCGAAATTTTAGCAGGAGAATTGACGGAAAAATTATTGGAACAATCTAAACAATTTGAACCGGGATTTACCCTCGGTGAACGCGCCGAAACCATCGAAAAACAAACCGATGGAACATTTATTGTAACCACTAATAAAGGCACCCAACACCAAGCTCCAGTTGTGGCTATTGCAGGTGGGCTAGGCAGTTTTGAACCTCGAAAACCCGCCATAGCAAACATTGCAGACTATGAAGATCGAGGGGTTGCTTATATGATTAAAGACCCTGAAATTTATCGCAATAAACGCGTGGTTATCGCTGGTGGTGGCGATTCTGCACTGGATTGGTCTATTTTCCTGAGTGACGTTGCTAGCAAAGTCACATTAATCCATCGGCGAACCGAATTTCGAGGGGCACTTGATTCTGTGGAAAAAGTTCAAGAGTTAAAAAATAAGGGCAAAATTAACTTAATTACCCCTGCAGAAGTCACAGGCCTGTTTGGCGACAACCACATTGATGCCATTGAATATAAAAAAACAGATGATACGCCAAAACGAATTGAAACGGATGCCTTTATTCCACTGTTTGGATTGTCGCCCAAATTGGGGCCTATTGCCAATTGGGGATTGGAGATTGAAAAAAATGCCATAAAGGTCAATAACGCCCTTGACTATCAAACAAATATCCCAGGAGTTTTTGCTATTGGCGATGTGAATACCTATCCGGGCAAACTTAAACTTATTTTGTGCGGCTTCCATGAAGCTACCCTAATGTGTCAAGCCGCTTATAAAATTATTAACCCAGGAAAGCGATACGTTTTAAAATATACCACAGTGAGCGGAATTGATGGTTTTGATGGTAGCCGAAAAGAAGCGCCAAAAAGTGTGGTTAAATCCATAAGCTAATGCCCACCGATATTTCCATAACTGTAACAGACCGAAACGGCAAAACACACACCATTGAAGCCCCAACAGATATGGCTCTAAACCTCATGGAAGTGGTTCGAATGTACGAACTGGCTCCAGAAGGGACCATTGGCATTTGTGGCGGCATGGCCATGTGCGCCTCTTGCCAATGCTATGTTCTCAGCAATCACCAACTTACTAAAAAAACCCAAGACGAAGATGCTATGCTTAGCGAAGCTCTTAATGTCAAACCCAACAGCCGTTTGGGGTGTCAAATTCAAATGACGCAAGAAATGGATGGGTTGAACGTCGAACTCGCTCCAGAGGAATAACTACTCCTCTAAAATGTCAATAGCTAACGGCAAAATCCGCTCTACAAATTTGGTATAGGCCAATGCTGAAGGGTGCAAGTTATCCGATGCGACTAAATCAGGATTAATTAATCCTTGTTGGGTAATGTCCGTAATATAAACATAATTTAATCCGTTGTTTTCACAATAATTTTGAGCATATTGATTATACACTTCCAGTTCCTGAGAAATTACTTCTGGGTTGTAATTCTGACCAAATGGGGTGTAGGCATAATCAGGAATTGATACCACAATGAGTTTTGAGGCATCGCCCCCAGCCAAAGCAATGGCGGTATTAACCAGTTCTACAAACTCGTTTTCATACAAAGAAAAAGGCCGGTTTTGGTATTGATTATTAACCCCGATGAGTAAGGTAACCAAATCTTGATCTGAGGGCGGATTCGCAGCAACAATAGCTGATTTTAAATTGGTTGTAGTCCACCCCGTTTGAGCAATAATTTCTAAAGAAAAGGTATCTTGAGGATTGAATTTTGAACTAAGACTGTCCTTCAGTTGTTCAGGAAAACGGCAACTTTGGCAAACGCTTTGTCCTATGGTGTAGCTGTCACCTAATGATAAGATGTTATAACTCTGAGGTGGTGCTTCATTATCGGTATCAGTAGGATTTTCTATTTGATCGTACGGCGGAACGTAGGGCACTTCGGATTTTTTGTTGCAACTGAATATAATCAACAAAAAACTTAAAGCAACAACAGCAGATCCGAATAGATTATTTAAACGCATTGATTCCAGTAATATCCAACCCAGTAATGAGCAAATGAATGTCATGAGTCCCTTCGTATGTGACGACACTCTCCAAATTCATCATGTGCCGCATAATGCTATAATCGCCTGTGATCCCCATACCGCCCAAAATTTGTCTGGATTCACGGGCAATTTTGAGCGCCATTTCCACGTTATTGCGTTTGGCCATAGAAATTTGAGCTGAGGTCGCACGCTTTTCATTCTTTAATTGCCCCAGACGGAAAGCCAGAAGTTGGGCTTTGGTGATTTCGGTAATCATTTCAGCTAATTTTTTTTGTTGCAACTGAAATCCAGCAATTGGTTTCCCAAACTGGACGCGTTCTTTTGCGTAACGAAGGGCTGTATCATAGCAGTCCATCGCTGCTCCAATGGCTCCCCAAGCAATTCCGTAGCGTGCAGAATCCAAGCACCCGAGGGGGGCGCCTAAACCTGTTTTGTTGGGCAAGAGGTTGTTTTTAGGAACTTTAACATCTTGAAAAATGAGTTCTCCTGTAGCACTGGCGCGAAGCGACCATTTGTTGTGAGTTTCTGGTGTTGAAAAACCTTCCATACCGCGTTCCACAATAAGCCCATGAATGCGGCCTTCTTCATTTTTGGCCCAAACTACGGCAACATCGCAAAACGGGGCGTTAGAAATCCAAAGTTTGGCGCCATTAAGCAAGAAATGATCTCCCATGTCCTTGTAGTTGGTAGTCATACCCCCAGGGTTACTGCCATGGTTGGGTTCTGTTAGCCCAAAAGCCCCCATAAACTCACCTGAGGCAAGTTTTGGCAGGTAGTTTTGGCGTTGTTCCTCTGTGCCATAAGCCCAGATGGGGTACATCACTAACGACGATTGAACCGATGCCGTACTTCGAACACCAGAATCTCCGCGTTCAATTTCTTGCATGATCAGACCGTAGGAAATTTGATCCAAACCTGCACCACCATATTCCTCGGGGATGTAAGGACCAAAGGCCCCTATTTCGGCCAAACCTTTAATGATCTGTTTTGGAAATTCTGCCTTTTGGGCATAAGATTCAATGATGGGAGACACGTCGCGTTTTACCCATTCTCGGGCCGCATCTCGAACCAGTTTGTGCTCATCACTGTATAACTCGTCTAAATTATAGTAATCGGGTGCTTCGAATAGGTCTGGCTTCATAAATAAAAGTTTTGGTTATTTTTATTTATCGATGAAATATCAACTGAGAATTGGATTCATATCCACAAATTTACTTATAAATTTGGTTAATTATAGAATTTCTACAAAAATTTATTCCCTTCTAATTTAAGTACAAATCAATTAATCCCGGTGGTGTTTCGACTTCTATAATTTTTTGGGTACGGTCCACTCGGATGATAAATTCGTCATGGATAGGAATTAGTATTTCTGAACCGTTATAATCAATTTCGAACAGGGCCTGAGCTGTGGCGTCATTAATGCTTTTGAGTTGGCCTATTATGCCATGGGTTTTGTCCGTAATGGTAAACCCAATTACCTCGTGGTAGTAAAAGGTATTTCCGTCCAATTTCGGCAATAATTCCAGGGGTAAGTAAACTTCCAATTTCAGCAGTTCTTCGGCATCTTTTTCCGTGTCAACACCTTCAAATTTGACCCGTAAAAGGTTGGTTTTGTGTAATTTAGAAGTTTCAATAAAAAAGGGAAGTAAACGGTTGTTAAAATTCAAAAATACAGCGTCCATGGCATCATACAGTTCGGGCTGATCGGTATCTAATTTGATCAAAAGTTCGCCTTTAAAGCTGTATTTTTTGACGATTTTACCCAGAAAAAAACAATCCTTTTTGTTCATGAAATTCAAAAAAAAACCTGACCGCTTTGGTCAGGTTTAAAGGTACAAAAATAAATAATTTATTCTTCTTCTCCAGCGCCCTCAGCAGCTTCTGGAGCTTCTGTTTCGGCTTCCTCAACAGCAGGAGCAGCCGCAGCAATTCGGGCTTCGTTTGCCGCTTTTTCAGCTTCAAGGGCTTTGGCCGCTTGAGCATCTTTGGCTTTCTGGATGTCGGACTTTTTGGCGTCCACTTTAGCTTGCTTTTCAGTGATCCAAGCTTGAAATTTCTCTTCGGCTTGCTCTTCTGTTAGAGCGCCTTTTTTTACACCACCAGCTAAGTGTTTCTTTAACAAAACGCCTTCGTGCGATAATATTGCTCGAGTGGTATCGGTGGGTTGTGCACCATTTTCCAACCATTGCACAGCACTATCAATATTGATGTCAATTTGAGCTGGATTGGTGTTGGGATTGTAAGTTCCTAATTTTTCAAGAAAACGACCATCTCTTTTGGCGCGCGAATCGGCCGCAACAATCCAATAAAATGGTTTTCCTTTTTTTCCGTGTCGTTGTAATCTTAGTTTTACAGGCATAAAAATTAATTTGTGGGGTTCTCGACCCCGATTATTAATGAGCGGCAAATATAGTATATTTTTTTGTTTCAAAAACATTCATTTATTTTTTATATTTTTGATTACTCACAGAATAAAAATTATCTGAATCATTACACCTGAGGTTCTATGAAAAATTTTCTCTACTTCGTTGCTATCATAACGCTTTTCGGATGTCAGGACGACATCCAAACCAGTAACCCTACACTTCAAGGGCTTCGTCATGGCGACGAAATTTGGCGTGCCACAACAAGGACGGCTACTTTACAAACCACAGGAATTTTAAATCTTTCTGGAAGCGATGGTTTTGGTACGGTAATTATTAGTTTGCCTTCGGCTACGGTTGGGGAATATCCTCTGGGTGAGGGTCAACTAGCGACCATCACTTACACCGAATTAAATACCACCTATTCCACGCAAAATAATGGAAATGAATACCCTGTGTATTTGGGGGACGGAAAAGTGACTATTGATGCGATTAATGCTGAAAATAAAACCTTAAGAGGGACGTTTTATTTTAATTCCTACGACAGCACTGGGACGAAATACATGAATTTTTCTGAAGGGGTGTTTTATAATTTACAGTTTACTACGGGGGAATAGTTTTTTTTCTTTGATTTCTTGGTACAATTTATAGCTAATTATTGATGCTTTTATTTTGGTGTCGTGCAAAACCAAATTGATTAATAGTTCTTGTTTCCTGCTTTTTTATTCATTTTGATAATTTCCTTATTACAAGTAAATAAATATCATATAGATTGCAATTGTCCAGTCATAAGTTGCACAGAATGGAACATACCATTGAGGTATCTGCACTAGTTCATTAGATGGATTGTGGTGCGCAATATCCCAGAGTCCGTGTAAAAACAACCCAATTATCACAAACCAAGGCGATATCCAAAGTCCCAATATTCCAATTATTACAAATACTGAAGCAACTATAATTTCAATTACCATTGCTTTTTTATGCTTACTCAATAATGCAAATCCGTAATAAACTGAGCCAATAAGCACCAAAAGAGACGACGTTAGTTCTAATCCTCTCGTTTCGGTTAGTGTAGAATGTAATATTATAGTAGCAATTCCTAATCCAAGTCCAACAAATATATTTGAAATAATTTTCGGTTTCATTTTTTAGCTTACAACCAACTAATGAATACACACATTGCGTATTTTATATTTTTAAAATTTAGTGTGTCTCATTTTGGGATATTTTAAAGAACTTTTCTTAATCAATACCTTAGAGGTTTTTAATTTTCAGTTGAACAAAATCTCCCCGTCACTAATTCAGACAAGTCTATATTTAAAAAGTCACATTTTTAAGACCATTTAAAAAAGCAGAGCATTTTTTATTGTTCATAACTCCCCATAAAATCAAAATCATTAATCTGAAAAATAGTCCTATATTTAAAGTTCTATTTTAAGCACAAAATTTTGCCATGTATTTAATCTTTGATACCGAAACCACAGGCCTTCCAAAACGCTGGGATGCCCCCCTGTCGGACACCAACAACTGGCCCCGTTGTGTGCAAATTGCATGGCAACTTCATGACGCCATGGGGCGGTGTATCGAGCATCACGATTATTTAATTCGACCAGACGATTTTAATATTCCCTACGATTCCGAAAAAATTCATGGCATATCAACCGCCCTGGCTCAAGCCGAAGGTGTTCCGCTAATGACGGTGCTGGAGGCGTTTAATTCTGCCCTGGCCAAAGCTCAATTCGTTGTGGGACAAAACGTAGGATTTGACCTGAATATTATGGGTTGTGAGTTCTATCGAATGCAGGTAGAAACACCCCTCAACGGCCTTCCTGTGTTGGATACCTGTACCGAAATCACTGCCAGCTTGTGCCAATTGCCCGGTGGGCGTGGCGGAAAGTTTAAATTGCCCACACTCACGGAGCTGCATCAGTATTTATTTGACACCCCTTTTGCCGAAGCCCACAATGCCACCGCCGATGTGGAGGCCACCACCCGTTGTTTTTTGGAACTGCTACGCCGAGGGACGTTTTCAAATGAACAACTTAAAGCAAATTCAGACTATCTAAAAACCTTTCAAGACGAACATCCAACCCCAATTGATGCATTAGGACTTGTGCATGTTAACCTTAAAGCAGCTTCCGAAAAGGTAGCACAACAATCCCAAACAAAACAACCGCCAAAGCCCCCAACCACCACTTCTGAACAATTACCCGATCAACTCAAAGATGCCCCCGTAGTTCATCTGCACAATCATTCTCAATTTTCAATTTTACAATCCACCATCAGCATTAAAAAATTGGTTCAAGCGACGGCCAGTGCTGGGATGCCTGCTGTGGCGCTTACCGACCACGGCAACCTGATGGGGGCCTTCCATTTCGTGAAAGAAATTGGCACTCATAATAAAACCCTAGACCAACGAAAAGCGGCTGCTGAATCAGAAGGAGAGGATTTTCATCAAAAGCCCATAACCCCCATTGTGGGCTGCGAGTTTTTTGTTTGTGAAGACCACACCAATAAGTCTTTTAAAGACAACGGATATCAGATTGTATTTTTAGCTAAAAACAAAAAGGGCTATCAAAATTTGGTCAAAATGTCCTCGTTGGCCTATACAGATGGATTTTATTATGTACCGCGAATTGACCGAAATATTGTAGAGCGATACAAGGATAACTTGATTGTACTCTCTGGAAATCTGTACGGCGAAGTCCCTTCAAAAGTTTTAAACGTGGGCGAAAAACAAGCCGAAGAAGCCCTAATGTGGTGGACATCCCAATTTGGAGATGATTTTTATCTCGAAATAATGCGCCACGGGCAAGAGGATGAAAATCGAGTGAACCCCGTTTTGATGGAATTTTCTAAAAAACACCAAATCAAACTCATTGCCACAAACAACACTTATTACATTGACCAAACAGAAGCCAACGCCCACGATATTTTGTTGTGTGTAAAGGACGGCGAAAAGCAAGCGACCCCCATCGGTCGTGGTCGTGGCTACCGCTACGGATTGCCCAATCAAGAGTACTATTTCAAAAGTGCCGACGCCATGAAAAATCTATTTAACGATGTGCCAGAGGCCATTCTGAATATGAAAGATTTGGTTGATAAAATCGAACCATTTGAGTTGGCTCGCGATGTGTTGCTTCCAAAATTTGACATCCCACAGGAGTTTACCAATTCAGACGATGAGACCTCTGGCGCCAAACAGGGCGAAAATGCCTACTTACGCCACCTTACTTACGAAGGTGCCAAAAAGCGTTATGATACCCTCACTGAAGCGATTAAAGATCGGATTGATTTTGAGTTAAAAACCATAGAAAATACCGGTTATCCCGGCTATTTTTTAATTGTAGAAGATTTTATTCGCGAAGCCCGCAACATGGGAGTTTCCGTTGGCCCAGGGCGCGGTTCAGCAGCAGGTTCGGTTGTGGCCTATTGCTTGTGGATTACCAATATTGACCCCATAAAATACGATCTTCTTTTTGAGCGTTTTTTGAATCCCGACCGTATCAGCATGCCCGATATTGATATTGATTTTGACGATGAAGGTCGAGGAAAAGTAATGGAGTATGTCATCAATAAATACGGCTCTAATCAGGTGGCACAAATCATCACCTACGGGACCATGGCGGCCAAGTCGTCCATCAGAGATACGGCTCGCGTGTTGGATTTACCTCTTGGCGATGCCGATCGGATTGCCAAACTGGTACCCAACATGTCCAAGTTGAACAAAATTTTTGGGGTTGAAGAAAAAGTATTGCGCCAAAAATTTAGAGCTGAGGACATGGAACTCATCAACCAGTTATTGAACATTTCTGAGGGCGATGATTTGGAAGCCGAAACCGTCAATCAGGCCAAAGTTCTTGAAGGATCGCTTAGAAATACAGGGATTCACGCCTGTGGGGTCATCATCACACCAGGAGATATCACAAATTATGTGCCCATTGCCACCGCCAAAGATTCCGAATTGTATGTGACACAATTTGACAATGCTGTGGTGGAAGATGCGGGACTGTTGAAGATGGATTTTTTGGGATTAAAAACCTTAACGTTAATTAAGGATACTGTTAAAATAGTTAAAGCCAAGCATGGCATCGAACTTGACCCGGAGCAATTTCCACTGGACGATTCAGCCACTTACGAACTGTTTCAACGTGGAGAAACGGTTGGAATTTTTCAGTACGAATCCCCAGGAATGCAAAAACACATGCGCGATTTGAAGCCAACGGTTTTTGGTGATTTAATAGCAATGAATGCCCTATACAGACCTGGGCCATTGGAGTACATCCCCAGTTTTATTCGTCGGAAACAAGGCGAGGAAGAAATTACCTACGACCTCCCAGAAATGGAAGACTATCTTAAGGAAACCTATGGCATTACAGTCTATCAAGAGCAAGTGATGCTGTTATCTCAAAAACTCGCCGATTTTACCAAGGGTGAAGCCGATGTTCTGCGAAAAGCAATGGGCAAAAAACAAAAAGCGGTACTGGATAAAATGAAACCCAAATTCATTAACCAGGCCAGTGCCAAGGGATTAAATCCAGAACAATTGGAAAAAATTTGGACCGATTGGGAAAAATTTGCCAGTTATGCGTTCAACAAATCCCACTCGACCTGCTACGCTTGGATTGCATATCAAACGGCATATTTAAAGGCGCACTATCCGGCAGAATACATGGCAGCAGTGCTGTCCAATAATATGAACGACATCAAACAAGTCACCTTTTTTATGGAAGAGGCTAAGCGCATGAAACTCACCGTTTTAGGTCCAGATGTTAACGAAAGTTATTATAAGTTTTCGGTCAATAAAGACAACGCCATCCGCTTTGGTATGGGGGCCATAAAAGGGGTAGGGCATGGTGCAGTGAAAACCATTGTTGAGCAACGAAAAAAAGAGGGTGCATACCGCTCAATTTTTGACTTTGCCAAACGAATTGATTTGCGGGCTGCCAACAAAAAAGCGTTTGAAAATTTGGCCAACGCAGGCAGTTTCGATTGTTTTATTAACACCCATCGCGCTCAGTATTTTCACGACGAAGGCGATGGGATTACCTTTTTAGAAAAAACCATAAAATACGCACATAAATTTCAGGACAATCAAAACTCCGCACAGGTCAGTTTATTTGGAGAAAGTAGTGAAATTCAATTTCCAGAGCCCGAGCTTCCACCTACCGACGCATGGGGAACCATGGAAAAATTGGCCCGAGAGAAAGAGGTGGTTGGGATTTATATTTCGGGACATCCGCTGGACGATTTCAAAATTGAAATGGAAAATTTTTGCAACGCCACAGTTTCTGTTTTTGGAAACATGACCCCATTGATTAACAAAGAAATTACTTTTGGGGGTGTGGTCACCGATGTTCAGCACCGCGTGAGCCGTCAGGGAAAAGGTTGGGCCAGTTTTACGGTCGAGGACTACAGCAACAGCCATGAATTTAGAATTTTTGGTGAAGAGTACCTAAAATTCAAGCATTTTTTGATGCTTAATAATTTTGTTTACATCCGCGCTTTTGTTCGCGAAGGTTGGATGAATCGAGAGACTGGAAAAAAAGGGGAGCCACGACTGCAATTTAACAACTTTCAGCTGTTGCATGATGTGATGGATACCTATGCGAAAAAACTATCTATTCAGCTGAATATCAAGACATTATCTAAAGAAAAAATACAGAATATTAAAGATTTATTGCGATCTCACCAGGGGAAACACAATTTGAATTTTATTGTTTATGATGACGATGATGCTATTAAAGTAGAATTAAAAAGCAGGAAACAAAAGGTCAAAATATCGCAAGAATTACTGACTGAATTGGAATTTCAAGACGTGTTTTACAAACTCAATTGACCCCATTATTTTTATTAATTCTGAAATAGTAAAAACCAATATTTAATCTCTAAAGAAACAGAAAAATTTAATTAAATTTGTAGATATATAAAACCTAAACCTATGGCACTAGAAATAACAGATTCGAATTTTGAAGAAACCGTATTGAAAAGCGATAAACCCGTCATGGTCGATTTTTGGGCTGCGTGGTGTGGCCCCTGCCGCATGGTGGGCCCTATCATTGACGAAATCAGTACCGAATATGCCGACAAGGCCGTTGTTGGGAAAGTTGATGTTGATGCCAATCAGGAATTTGCCGCAAAATATGGGGTTCGAAACATCCCCACTGTTTTAGTTTTTCAAAATGGTGAAGTGGTGGGCCGTCAGGTTGGTGTTGCCCCAAAGGCAACCTATACCGATGCCATCGACGCCTTGTTGTAACATACGCATCAAAATAACATTCAAAGGTTTGCTCATGTGGCAAACCTTTTTTAGTTTAGACCACGATGAACTCTGATAAATATATTGAAAAAACCTCACGATTTTATAATTTCGAACTCCTGGCAAAGTCCGTCGTCGAGGGATTTATGACGGGGCTTCATAAGAGTCCATTTCATGGATTTTCATCAGAATTTTCGGAACATAAAATGTACAATCCAGGGGATAGCACCAAACACATCGATTGGAAACTTTTTGCTAAAACCGACAAACTTTACACCAAGCGCTTCGAAGAAGAAACCAACATGCGGTGTCACCTCATATTGGATCAGAGTTCGTCGATGCATTACCCAAATCCGAATTATCACGCCAATTTAAAGTTTAATAAATTTGAATTTTCAGTTCTGGCCTCAAATGTTTTATTGCATATTTTAAAAAAACAACGCGATGCAGCGGGCTTAAGTTTATACGACCAAGAGTATAATTTTTATGCTCCAGAGAAAGGAAGTGAACGCCATTTTCGATTACTGTTTGATACCCTGAATACGGCCACCAAAATTCCCCAATCTTCTTCTGAAACCAACACCGTTGAGGTGCTGCATCAAATTGCTGAAAAACTACACCGCCGCTCCATGATTTTTTTGTTTTCAGATTTGTTTCAGTCGGGTGTTGACCAAGATCGACTTTTTGAGGCGCTTCGACACTTGAAATACAACAAACACGAATTGGTGTTATTCCATGTGTACGACAAAACGACAGAGTTGGATTTTCAATTTAATAATACCCCAAAGCGATTTATCGATGTTGAATCTGGAGATTCCATTGATCTTTTCCCTGAATCGTATCAAAATATTTACACCAATGCGGTTGCCACGTATTTCGATTTGCTTAAACGCAAATGTGGTCAATATAAAATTCAGTATGTTGGCGTAGATATCCGCCAGGGCTTCGAGAAAATCATGATGACTTACTTTGAAAAACGGCACAAGTTTTTATGAAAAAATAAATAAAAACATTTGCGGTATTAAAAATGCAATGTATATTTGCAATCGCTATAAAGCAACGGTTTGGTAGTTCAGTTGGTTAGAATACCTGCCTGTCACGCAGGGGGTCGCGGGTTCGAGTCCCGTCCAGACCGCAAAGTACTTTTTATAAAATCAAAAGTACGTACAAAGTTGTGTTGAGGTAATCATTTGATTACTTGTGGTTTGACAAACCAGTGAGAAGCTTTCCTGTAAAACGGAGGGCTTTTTTTATATTTTTTTAACGTCGTTTCACGTGTTTTTTTAAAATACGCTTATTTTCTTTTTGCACTGTAGGATGCTTTCGGTGACCCCAAACTTTCACTCTCGCAGCTCGCGCACTTTCTTCCAAATTAACAATAGGACGGGGATAGTCTTGCCCGAGTGATACCCCACAAAATTGTTGTTCCATCGCACTCATTGTCCATGGCTCGTGTATGAACGCTGCGGGAACTTTCTTTAGCTCAGGAATCCAACGTTTAATAAATACCCCCTCAGGATCTTGCTCTTTAGCATTTTTTGTGGGGTTGTATAATCGTATGGTATTGATTCCTGTTGTACCAGCTTGCATTTGAAATTGAGGGTAATGGATTCCAGGATCATAATCCAAAAACAACCGCGCCAAATGATAAACCCCAGATCTCCAATCTTGGTCCAAATTTAGTGTGAGAAACGAAACCAACAAAGCTCGCATGCGAAAGTTAATCCAACCTGTTTGATCCAAGGCCCGCATGCAGGCATCAACCAAAGGATACCCCGTTTGTCCCAATTTCCATGCGTTTAAGTGATCATCATTGGAAGAGCGATTCAGTAGTTCATATCCCGCATTGATGCAAGCGGTTTCGTACGAGCATTCCATTTCAAATTTTTGAATAAAATGACAATGCCAATGCAAGCGAGTAAGCATCGCAGAAAACGCTCTTGTGTGACGTTTCGAGTTGGGATGTTCTTTTACAAATTGATAAATCTGTTTGATGCTCACATTACCCCAACTGATAAAAGGCGACATTCGACTGCAACTGAACCGACTTTTTGTAGGATTGGAAATGTGCCGTTGATAGTTTCTTCCACGATCTTCCAAAAAAGAGTTTAAATACTGCCAAGCCTTTTGTTCCCCTGCAGGTTGGAACTCTTTTGGATAACGATTCAATTGCTTTTTGAGCTGATCTGAAGGTTTAAAACCGTGCACAAGCTCCTTTTCTTTATAAATTGAAAATGTATTTTGAATTTGAGGATCTTTCATAAACGATTGCCAATGCCTCGCCCAATTATCCCTATTTTTCACCCCTCTTACCACGCCGTTTTGTTGAAATTCTTCCCAAATGATAGCATGCTTTTTACAAAATTTCGATACTTTTTTGTCCCGCTCCCACGATTTTAAAATTCCACTTTCGTTGTAGCTCAACAGGGTGCAGATTTCAAATTGACTCGCTAAAAACTCAAAAATTTCTAACGAATCTCCAAAAAATGTTTGAACCTGTCTTTGAAAAGGTTTCAGAGTTTTATTTACAGATTTAATAGAGTGATAAATAAATTGTAGATGTCTAATCCCAGTATCGGGATGATTCAGTAACGCTTTATCAAAAATATAAATGATGATGTAAGGAATTTTTGAGTTTTCAGCCCAGAAAAGTGGGGCGTGGTCCTGGGTTCTCAGATCCCGTTTTAACCAAACTATATTCCGTTTTTCCTTTTTCAAAATTCAGATTCTATTGAGTAGTAAAAATATTAAATACCGTTTTCTTCTTTTTGAATTTTAAGATAGATTTATAAAAAAAGGCAACCCTTGGGTTGCCTTTAATGATGTTTATATTTTGGATCTATTGTTTGGAAAACTCAAATACTTGTCCTCCGATGTTGAGTTCAAATCCAGTTTTTTCAGCGTTAAATTGCATTTCAATTCCGGCCTCTTCGGACACAAATTTACCGCTCCCTTCACTAGAAAGTGTCAGCGGCGGTTGACCTTCTGCCGTAGCAGTCAGTTCTCCGTTTTTTGAGGCGATACTGATGACCATAGGAAATGCTGGTGAATTATAATCCCCGGTATAGGGGCTTAAATCCTCTGTATTTTCAGCTGCCATTTCTGGCGTCCACCGGTTGTTGGAAGAGTCAACATCTGGGAAAACATAGTCTGGATCAATCACAACGCTCTTGAGCGGTTCATTGGAATTGTATTTGAAAGTCCATTTAGTATTGCGTTTCCATATTTCTACTGGCAACTTGTACCGCGATTTTGTACCACTTTCAGTTGTAAATTCCAGAATAACTGGCATGGGCATTTGCTGCAAGTTTTCTAGAGTTACTATGGCCCCTTTGGACGGGTCCCCGTCCTGATATTTCACTTTCGTGATGGCTTGATCCAACTTCCATTTGTTGATAAACCATCCTCGCCAAAACCAACTCAACTCTTCACCAGAAACATTTTCGATGGTTCTGTAAAAATCATCAGGCGTTGGGTGTTTGTAGGCCCATCGGTTGATATATTCAGTGAAAGCTTCATCAAAACGGTCTTCGCCAAGAATATGTTCTCTTAACATAATCAAACCTAGGCTTGGTTTGTAGTAGGCCAAAAGACCCAAGTTTCGTTCCTTTAGGTTGTCGGGTGGTGTAAAAATTGGCTCCAAATTATCTCGAACTAAGACGCTAGAAAAACGATGCATGTTTGGCGTATTTTCTTTGTATTCGCCATTGTTAAAGGCATCTGTACTCAAGGAATTGATAAACGTATTAAACCCTTCGTCCATCCAGGCGTGTAGGCGCTCATTAGATCCGACAATCATGGGAAACCAAATGTGTCCAAATTCGTGATCTGTTACGCCCCAAAGCGAGGCGTTTTTACTTTTCCAACTGCAAAAGACAATCCCTGGGTACTCCATACCCCCTTGATTTCCTGCCACATTAATGGCTGCGGGGTAGGGATATTCGTACCATTTTTCAGAATAGTGTTCAATTGATGCTTTAGTATATTCTGTCGATCGTGCCCAAGAGTCCATCGTGTTGCTTTCCACAGGATATACTGAAAGCGCCATAGATTTTTTCCCGCTGGGTAAATTAATTCGTGCAGCGTCCAGAATAAAGGCAGATGATGACGACCATGCGACATCGCGCGAGTTTTCAATTCTAAACTTCCAAGTGAGCTCGTCCTGACCCTGTGGTCTGGAGGTTGGGTCGTTGACTTCTTCAGCAGAACGAATTATAACGGTTTTATCGCTATTGGCTGCTTGTTCCAGACGTTTCAGTTGGGTGTTGGTATAAACCTCTTCAGGATTTAACAATTCTCCTGAGCACACCACCAAGTGGTCTGCAGGGGAGGTGATATGAACATCGAAGGTGCCATATTCTAAATAAAACTCGCCAGCCCCTAAATACGGCAGGGTATTCCACCCAGAAATATCGTCGTAAACACACATTCTGGGGTACCATTGGGCAAGGTTAAAAATTCGACCATTTTTGGTCTCTAAAACACCCATTCTGTCTGAGCCGTAATCTGGCGATGTGAATGAAAAGTCAATATTTATTTTAACCGTTCCGCCATTGGCAGCTAACGGTTTTGGAAGTTTGATTTTCATTCGGGTGTCTGTAATTTCATAATTTGCAGCTACCTCAGTGGTTTTCTTTGTTCTATTTTTTCGTTTATTTTTTGAAGATCCTTTTGGTTTTGAATTTCTCTCGTAACCCAAACGGACCTTACTAATGTCATAACCCCCATCAAAATCTTGCCCTTTGGCCCCATTTCGACTTCCACTCAGTGGGATGATGGCGTTTCCGCGAGAGTCTTTTTTAAACAAGTTTTGATCCATTTGAACCCACAAAAATTCCAATTCGTCGGGGCTATTGTTGGTGTAAGTGATGATCTCAGTCCCTGTGATTTTTTTGGCCTTGTCGTCCAAATGTACTTTTATGGTGTAGTTTGCGCTATTTTGCCAATAGGCATGACCGGGTTTCCCGCTGGCTGAGCGAGTTTCGGATCCATTATTGTTATAAAAACCGTGGCCAAATGCGGCGTTATAATCGTAAAGGGATTGTTGTTTTTCTTGGGCAATCCCTATGTTTGTGGACATAAGGGCGCACAAGAATAGCATCATAATTTGCTTTGTCATAAATGTTGTTTTTAAAGGTTTAACTTCGTAAGAAATTGAGTTCATGGGTATTTTGATAAGTTTGATCATGGGGTATAAATTTAGTTAAAAACCGATTTGTTTTCCCAAAGGATGGAGGTGAAAAGTCCAAAATAGATGGCTGCAACAACAAACTTCAGAAATGTGGATGTGATGAATCCAAGAAACGAACCAAAGGCCGCCTTTAGTGCGGTTTTAGAATCTGTGTTATTTAACAATTCACCAATAAGAGCTCCTAGGAATGCACCAATAATAATGCCACCGGGGATGGGTGCTATCAGCCCCACAATTAGCCCTAAAGTAGTGCCAATCACGCCGTATTTGGATCCGCCAAATTTTTTGGTACCTATGGCAGGAATGAAATAATCTAAAACCCAAATAAGAAGCGCTATAACAAAAGTGATGATTAAAAACTTATTGGAGATTTCGATGGGTGTAGAAAATTTGAGCAACAGAAATCCAAACCAACTGGTAATGGGCCCTGGAAGAATAGGTAAAAAACTACCCAGGATTCCCAAAACCATGAGCAGTGCAGCCATTACGATAAGGAAGATGTCCATAATACTTTATTACTTAGACGAGCGTAATTCAAAAATGTTACATCAGGCCAACAATAAATTAGCTTGTCATTTTAACTCGAAAGGATTCCAAATCAATGGATTCGTTGGAAACTGCTTCAAGTGCTTTGGTAACGATTTCAGCTGTGTTGTTGGTGTAGCCCAAGCCGACAGCAATTTTGGTTAACAGCCGAACTTCACTGTCGTCTTTGATGTTATCTGCATAAACCATTCGTGCCAAATCAAACAAGCGTTCGATGCGCTGATCCAGAGTGACTGGAGGGTTGATGGGGTGGGTGTTGAAATGCTTTAAAATATCGGCATAAACTTCTGCCGAAAGTTCTAATTTTCGGGCCAAGCGATCCAAAAATGCTTTTTCATCGTCAGTAACGACACCGTCGTCCATGGCAATACGTACAATCGCTGCAAAATGGTCTTTGTTTCGTCGTTTAAATCCGCTGTCAAAAAGGTCTGAATAGGACATAAAAGTGATTTATGGGTGAGTTACAAACCTACATAATTTTTTTAATTCTACACTGAATTTTTAATCAAAGAATGATTTTAATATTTGCCCCAAAACCAAGGGGGAATGTTTTATATTTGCAAAAATCTTTTGAATTTTGGGTCAACCCATTTTTTCAGAGCTCTTCCAACAGTCTTTGAATCATCAAAAACTGCGAAATGCTATATCCATACCCCAACAAAACGTACAATTAAAAGGCGCTTGTGGATCCGCGCTTTCATTCGTCGTTTCAGAGTTATTCAAATCTGAAAATAGGCCTTTTTTGTTGGTTTTTGAATCCAAAGAATCCGCTGCATTTCACCTAAACGATTTGGAGTTGCTGTTGCCCAAAGGGGCTGTACTTTTTTACCCTGCCAGTTACCGAAGGCCGTACCAAATTGAAGCGACGGACAACGCTAATGTATTGCTAAGAGCTGAAGTTTTAAATCGAATAAATTCTCAAAAAAAACCGTGCATTATTGTAACCTATCACGAGGCACTGTTTGAGAAAGTTTTGTCTAAAAAAGAACTCACAAAGCAAACGCTTAAGATCAATATTGGGGATGACTTAAGTGTAGATTTTATCAATTCTGTTTTGTTTGACTATAATTTTAAACGGGTTGATTTTGTCACTGAGCCTGGTGAATTTTCAGTTCGTGGCGGAATTGTTGATGTGTTTTCATTTGCCTACGATACGCCTTTTCGATTGGAATTTTTTGGCGATGAGGTGGAGCGCATTCGAACCTTCGATATTGAATCGCAATTATCTCTAAATCCCAGTCAGAGTTTTCAAATTGTGCCCAATATAGAGCACAAGCACAATCATGAAAACAGGGTTAATTTCTTGGCTTATATTTCATCCAAAACAGTGGTTTGGACTGCTGGTATTTCCGAGCTTTTTCAGGTCACTGACACGCTTTTCGAAAAAGCCAAAGCCAGTCATAATTTGCACAACGGCGAAATACAACAGACCCCGCCTGAACAGTTATTTTGTACCGCATCAGAGTTTAAAAATCAGCTTTCAAATTTTTCAATTGTTGAGTTCGGTCCGAATCCTTTTTTCGAAATTTCTGAAGCACATTGTGTTGAACTGGACACTTCGCCACAACCGTCTTTTAATAAGCAATTTAAGGTGTTGATTGAGGATTTAAACCAGCACTATGATGAGGGGTATCAAACCTTTATTTGTTGTGCCAACACCCAACAAGCGCAACGGTTTCACGATATTTTTGAAGATCAAGACGAAACGGTGCATTATAAGACCGTTGTTTTACCGCTTTATCAGGGGTTTGTAGACCATCACACCAAGTTAGTTTGTTACACCGATCACCAAATTTTCGAGCGTTATCACAAGTTTCATCTAAAAAATGGGTATGCCAAAAAGCAAGCCATCACATTGAAAGAATTAACCAACTTGGATGTTGGAGACTATGTGACGCACATAGACCACGGTATTGGTAAATTTGGGGGGTTAAAAAAAATTCAAGTCGAAGGCAAAATTCAAGAAGCCATAAAGTTGTTTTATGGTGAACGAGACGTGCTTTATTTAAGTATTCACGCCCTACACAAAATCACCAAATTCAATGGTAAAGACGGTAAACCCCCAAAAATCTATAAATTAGGGAGTAAGGCCTGGAAAACGTTAAAACAAAAAACCAAATCTCGGGTCAAAGAGATTGCCTTTAATCTCATTCAGTTGTATGCCAAACGGAAACTTCAAAAAGGGTTTCAATACCGCCCCGATAGTGCCATGCAATTGGAACTGGAGTCGTCCTTCATTTATGAAGATACCCCCGATCAAATTAGCGCCACAGCCGACATCAAAAAAGACATGCAAAGCGAACGTCCCATGGACCGACTTATCTGTGGCGATGTCGGATTTG
>CAJXUB010000018.1 GCA_913061125.1 uncultured Flavobacteriaceae bacterium | reverse complement strand
TTTTATTTTCAATGGCCTTAATTTTACGAAACTCACTTTTTGTAATAATCACCATCGAGATTCCATGCCGTCCAGCCCGTCCCGTTCGACCACTTCGGTGGGTGTAAGTTTCAATTTCGTCGGGCAATTGGTAGTTAATTACGTGGGTGATGTCGTCAACATCAATGCCTCGCGCCGCTACATCCGTGGCCACCAACAGTTGTATTTGTTTGTTTCGGAAGGATTTCATCACTAAATCACGCTGATTTTGACTTAAATCCCCATGAAGTGCTCCGGCGTTATAGCCATCTTCAACCAGTTTTTCAGCCACTTTTTGAGTATCTCTTTTGGTTCTGCAAAACACTACCGAAAAAATATTTGGATTGGCATCAGCCAGTCGCTTAAGAGCGGCGTATCGGTCTCTTGCTCCCACAACGTAATATTCGTGAGTTACATTTTTACTTCCAATGTTTTTCTTGCCTACAGTAATTTCAACAGGGTCGTGCATAAATTTTTTGGCAATTACGGCCACTTCTTTGGGCATGGTAGCCGAAAATAACCAAGTCGATTTTTGGTCGGGGGTGTAGGACAAAATGGCGTTAATGTCTTCAAAAAAACCCATGTTAAGCATTTCATCAGCTTCGTCCAAAACGGCATAGTCAATCTTTGAAATATCAATCATTCGCCGTTGAATCATATCTTTCATTCGACCTGGAGTTGCAACGATAATTTGTGCACCGCGTTTTATTTGTTTGGCTTGTTCTGTGATGCTGGCACCGCCATACACAGCCACCACATTGAGACCTTTGCAGTATTTGCCATAAAGTTTCATTTCATTGGTAATTTGCAAACAAAGTTCTCTTGTCGGTGAGAGGACTAGCCCTTGCGTGGTTCTGCTGTTGATGTCAATATTTTGAAGCATTGGAAATCCAAAAGCGGCCGTTTTTCCTGTTCCTGTTTGAGCCAGTGCTACGAGGTCGCGCTCTTCGGAAAGAAGAGAAGGGATGGCTTTGAGTTGAATATCGCTTGGTGTTTCAAATCCAAGGTCGGCGATGGCCTGAAGTAAGTGCGCTTCAAGGCCCAATTGTTGGAATGTGTTCATTCGTAAAAAATTCGATGTCCTATTTAAAGTGTTACCTCAGAAGCACATCGAACCTGTTAAATTGACTTCATGTAACACATCCTCACCCTGAGGATTTGCTGCAAATATACGTTTATTTTAGCGAGTTAGGTTTGTTGTTCAAAAAAGGCAATTAATTGCGCTACAGCTCGACCTCTATGCCCGATGGTATTTTTGATTTCTAAAGACATTTCTGCAAACGTTTCGGCCTGTCCATCGGGGAGAAATATGGGATCGTAGCCAAATCCGCCAGACCCTTTTTTTTGGTTGATAATTTCACCTTTGCAAATCCCTTCAAACGTAATTGTTTTATCGCCAAGATTAAGGGCAATAACCGTCCTAAATTGTGCCAATCTGTTGGTGTGATGTTTCAGCGCTTCCAAGAGTTTATTGATGTTGTTTGAAGCCTTTTTTTCAGGACCGGCATATCGTGCCGAATATACCCCTGGAGCACCATTTAGAGCTTCAACCTCCAGGCCTGTATCGTCAGCAAAACAGTCTTTATTGTAATTAGTTTTGATGTAATTGGCCTTTTGAATAGCGTTGCCTTCAATGGTATTTTGAGTTTCTGGAATGTCCTCAAAACATCCGATGTCTTTTAAACTCACCAATTTTATCCCCTTTGGCATAAGGGCTTGAACCTCGTGGAGTTTATTGGAATTATTCGTAGCAAAGACAATTTCAATCATAATTTATCGATGGTGATAGGGTTCATTTCTTAAAATACTAAAACCGCGATAGAGCTGCTCCACGGCAAATAATCGGATCATTTGATGCGAAAATGTCATTTTTGATAATGAAATTTTTCCGTTGGCCTTGTCGTAAACCGAATCCGAAAATCCATAAGGCCCTCCAATGACCAAAACCAATTGCTTAACGCTCGAATTCATTTGTTTTTGTAGAAAAGTTGAAAATTCAACCGAACTGTACGATTGTCCTTTTTCGTCCAGTAAAAATAGCCGATCTGTGGGGGTAATTTTATTCAAAATCAATTGCCCTTCTTTATGCTTTTGTTCAGATTCAGAAAGATTTTTGGTGTGTTTTAAATCGGGAATAATATCAATCGTGAATGAGACATACCGCCGTAATCGCGATTCAAATGTTTCAATGGATTGCTGTAAAGCTATATCATCGGTTTTTCCAACAGCCAAAAGTTTGATTTTCATGCTGCAAATGTAAACATAAATATGATGTTGGACTCTGATTTAAATTTTCAAATTCTTAATTTAGCTGAAAAGTATCTTTATGATCACTCAAAATGCCTTTCAACAAGAAATCAATCGTATCATTGTCAATGCCATTCGGGAAGATGTTGGAGAGGGCGACCACAGTTCGTTGGCCTGTATCCCTCAACACACTTTTGGTAAGGCCCACCTTTTTGTAAAAGACAAAGGAATTTTAGCCGGTGTCGATTTTGCTAAAAAAGTCTTTCAGTACGTCGATCCAAAACTTCAAGTACACGTTAACATTTCTGACGGCACTGCAGTGAAATATGGCGACATCGCTTTTGAGGTCGTTGGCTCACAACAAGCCATTCTAAAAGCCGAGCGTTTGGTTCTCAATGCCATGCAACGCATGAGCGCCATCGCAACAAAAACAAATCATTTTGTTAAATTATTGGAAGGAACCAATACCCGCATTTTGGACACCCGAAAAACCACTCCAGGCATTCGCGCCTTAGAAAAATGGGCGGTTCATATCGGAGGGGGAGTCAATCACCGCTTTGGGTTGTATGATGCCATTATGCTAAAAGACAACCACATCGATTTTGCTGGCGGCGTAACCAAGGCCTTGGATTTAACAGCCCACTATCTTCAAACTAATAAGTTGACCTTAAAAGTTATTGTGGAGGCACGCGATATGGAAGAAATTCAAGCCATTTTGAAACACGGCGGTGCCGACCGAATTTTGATCGATAATTTTGGAATTCAAGATACCAAAAAAGCGGTAGAACTTATTGGCAATCAGTGTCAAACGGAGTCATCTGGGGGCATCGACGAAGTGACCTTACGGCACTACGCCGAATGCGGCGTGGACTATATTTCTTCAGGGGCGTTAACACATTCAGTTCATAATATGGATCTCAGTCTAAAAGCCATAAAATGAGTCAATCCATAGAAAAACAACGGAATCAAATTCCAATTATTCGTTGGATAGTTCGGCTCTTGAAATCGATTCAACTGCCTGGTTTTGAGGGACTTTCGGCCTACGATTTGATCGAGATGTACGGTTTGGGCATTGTACACGGTGCCATAACCCTTCGTGCCAGTGCAGTGGCGTTTAGTTTTTTTATGGCTATTTTTCCTTTTTTGTTGTTCATCATTATCTTGATTCCTTACATCCCAATTGAAACGTTTAAAACGGATTTTTTAAACGTTTTGGAAGCAACTCTCCCGCCCAATACTTCCGATTTTTTTAACCAAAATATTTTTGAAAACATAAACAATCAGCGCTCGGGCGGGTTGTTATCTTCGGTTTTTGTCATCTCCATGCTGCTCATGGCCAACGGGGTTAATGCTGTTTTTTCTGCTTTCGAAAATTCATATCACCAGCAACTCAATCGTAATTTTGTTTTTCAGTATTTGTATGCATTTGGGGTGTCAATCATCTTGGTTATTATTCTAATTACCACAATTATTGGGTTTGGTTATTTGGAAATCTATTTGCTCAATCCATTGTATGAGGGTCTGAACTTAGATACCACCACCGCCGAGTTACAATGGCTAAAACGCATCAAATTGGCCTTTTTTGTTTTAATGGTATATTTGGCAGTTTCTGTGTTATATTTCTTTGGTACTAAACAAGGCAAATTAACCCGATTCTTCTCTGTTGGAGCCCTTCTAACGACCCTGCTTGTTTTGGCCAACTCATACTTATTTGGAATTTACATTGAAAATTTCTCAACCTACAATCAACTTTATGGCTCCATTGGGGCCCTGCTTATTTTGTTATTTTACTTGTGGTTGAACGCCATAATTTTATTGCTGGGTTATGAACTCAACGCATCCTTAAATCAATTGAAACAACAATGCAAAATATAGAACAGTCATATTTTGTAGATGTCATTTTACCGCTTCCTTTGGAACGAAATTTTACCTATGCCATAACACCTGCCGAGGCGCAATTTATAGCACCTGGCGTTCGTGTGGCTGTCCCTTTCGGAAAATCGAAACTTCAAACGGGAATTGTACAACACCTTCACAATACACCTCCTAGGGCCTACGAGGTGAAATCCATTCACTGCATTTTGGATGAATCCCCTATAGTTAAACCGCTCCAATTTAAATTTTGGCAGTGGATTTCGGACTATTACATGTGCAGTTTAGGGGAAGTATTGAACGCCGCTCTTCCGAGTACTTTTTTGCTGCAAAGCGAAACACAAATTGCCGTTTTTCCCAATGCCAAAATTGATGAAACCCAACTGACTGACGATCAATTTTTAGTCCTAGAAGCTCTTCAAAGCCAGGCCATTTTAAAAGTGGAAGACATTCAAGCCATCGTGGGAAAGAAAAATATCGTTCCGCTCATCACCCCTCTAATTAACGCCAATATACTGACTACTTCTCAAAATTTGATTGATAAATACAAACCTAAAACACAGCGTTGCGTTCGTTTATTGGCTCCCTACAACGCTAAGGGTGGACTGGATTTATTGTCCAAAAAACTTCACAGAGCTAAAAAACTGCAACACATCATTGTGCAGTATTTTTCCCTTCAACATCATGGCGGTCAAGTTACAGTCAGCGCCCTGAAAAAGAGTAGTGGAGCGACATCTTCACAAATCAAAACCCTAATCGACAAAAATATTTTTGAAGATTTTGCAGTCGAAATCAGCCGCATCAATATAAATGCCGATGATCATACGCAAAAATTTGCCTTATCAGCGGCACAACAACTGGCCCTTCATCAGATAGAAAAATCGTTTAGCGAGAAGGATGTTTGCCTGTTGCACGGCGTTACATCGTCGGGTAAGACGGAAATTTACATCAAACAAATTGAAGCCCTTTTGGCACAGAAGTCTCAAGCTCTGTTTTTGGTTCCTGAAATAGCACTAACTTCACAATTGGTTGTTCGTCTAAAGCGTTATTTTGGTTCAAAAGTAGTGGTCTATCATTCGCGGTTTAGTCCCAGTGAGCGCGTCGAAATTTGGAATCAGTTGCTCAGTAATTCATCAGAAGGAAAAGTTGTCATTGGTGCGCGTTCCTCTATTTTGTTGCCATTTCACAACTTAAAACTCATTGTTGTTGATGAGGAACACGAGCCCTCGTACAAACAATTTGACCCTGCACCGCGCTACCACGCTAGAGATGCTGCTATTGTTTTGGGTCAAATGCATGAGGCCAAAGTTATTTTAGGGTCGGCCACCCCAAGTATAGAGACCTATCACAATGCCACAGTTCAAAATAAATTTGGCTACGTATCTCTAAAAAAGCGGTTTAACAATATCATTTTACCGGATGTTGAGTTGGTAGATTTAAAGGATAAGTATAAAAGAAAACGGATGAAGGGTCATTTTAGCGATCGAATGATTGCTGAAATACAAGACGCGTTGGACATCCAGCACCAGGTGATTCTTTTTCAAAACCGGCGGGGATATGCTCCTGTGGTTAGTTGCAATACTTGTGGTCATACGCCAGAATGTCCCAATTGTGACGTGAGTTTGACGTATCACCAGAAGAGCAATCAACTGCGGTGTCACTATTGCAGTTATACTTTAGCAATGAAAAATCATTGCGGTTCTTGTGGCAGCGTAGATTTAGATCTCAAAGGTTTTGGCACAGAACAAATTCATGAGGAAGTACAGCAGTTGTTTCCAAATGCGTCTGTAGCGCGTATGGATTTTGATACCACACGTGGGAAAAACAGCTACAATACCCTAATTCGTCGGTTTGAAAAACGGGAGGTGGATATTTTGGTTGGTACACAAATGTTAACCAAAGGTCTCGACTTTGGATTTGTAAAACTTGTGGGGGTATTGAATGCGGATCAACTGATAAATTTTCCAGATTTTAGAGCTCACGAACGGAGTTTTCAACTGCTTCAACAAGTATCGGGTAGGGCAGGCCGATCGTCTGTAAGGGGCAAAGTTCTCATTCAGAGCTATAATCCAAATCATACTATTTTGCAGCAGGTTTCAACGAATAATTACGATGCCATGTTCGATGAACAGCTTTACCAGCGTAGAATTTACAATTATCCACCCTTTTTTAGACTGATAAAAATTACATTAAAACACAAAGATTACAATCGAATAAATGACGGTGCCGATTGGGTAAAAAGTGCGTTACATCAAGTTTTTGGTGCAATGGTTTTGGGCCCTGAATTTCCTCCCGTTTCTCGAGTCAGAAATTTGTATCACAAAAATATTCTTATTAAAATAACGCCCGAGCAATCTCTAAAAAAGTCTAAACAAGTGGTTCAAAAAATTAAACAAAGTTTTGGTTCAACCAAGGTGTTTCGCTCCGTGAGATTTGTTGTTAATGTGGATAATTATTAGTGGATAACTCCTAGTTGACCAACTCAAGTGCTTGGGTCAAATTCGTTTTTTTGTTTCGTGATAATGGAATCTTAAAATTATCAATTTCTACAAATCTGCTGTTGTATCGTTCAATGCGTTTCAGATTTACAATGTAGGATTTATGGATGCGAAGAAATTTCGATTTGGGCAAATCATTTTCAAAAGCTTTCATGGTGGAGAGAATCACGTAACTGCCATTGATTGTGATCATTTTGACATAATCACCAAGAGCTTCAATCCATTTGATATCTGCAACTAAAACCTTTCGTTTTTTTAGATTACTTTTTACAAAAATATGCTGAGATTCAGAGGATTGGGGCGTTGAATCTGTGTTAATTTGACGGTTTAAAACCTTTTGAATGGCGTTTTCGAAAAGATCCAAATCAAGGGGTTTGGATAAAAAATCTACGACCCCATAACGATAAGATAAAAAGGCGTGTTCGGTTTGTTTTGAAGTAATTATGACGTAAGGAACAGGTTTGGAAGAGGCCTGCAAAACATCCAAAAACTCAAATCCATTGAACTGCGGCATATCAATTTCAAGAAAAATCAAATCCACAGTTGTGGTGGCCAAAAAATCATTGGCATCGATGCAAGAACTGAATTCAGCCAGTAGGTTTAAATGGGGATGATCTTTTGTTTTTTTGATGGAATCCATACGCTGTAGCGCGTTTGGATCAATAATTATGCAGTTCAAAGTCATTACAATAATTGGTTAGAGGTCAATAGTTTCGAGATTAATAAGTTCAAACATATAAAATTTTATCGATAAAACCCAAATTTTAACGATTAAATGCAAAATTTGAAACATTCAAAAAGATGCATTAGTAGTTGGTAAACCCGTAATTATTAGTTACTTTTGCACACATTTTAAATTAAATTATATGAATCATTACGAAACTGTTTTCATCTTAAATCCCGTTTTATCTGAAGATCAGGTAAAGGAAACAGTAAAGAAATACGAAGATTTTCTTGTTTCTAAAGGAGCTAAGATGGTATCGAAAGAGGATTGGGGGCTAAAGAAATTGGCTTATCCAATTCAGAACAAAAAGAGTGGATTTTACCACTTATTTGAATACACTGCTCCGGGTGAGGCCATTGGCCCTTTGGAAGTAGAATTTAGACGAGATGAGCGATTTATGCGTTATCTCACCGTGAAATTAGACAAACATGCCATCTCGTGGGCAGAGCGTCGAAGAGAAAAACTAAACGTAAAAGCGTAATTATGTCCATTGAACAACAAGCAAAAGGCAAAAAAGGTGGTGAAATCAGATATTTAACCCCTTTGAATATTGAAACGAATAAAGCGAAAAAGTACTGCCGTTTCAAAAAATCAGGAATCAAATATGTAGATTATAAAGATCCAGATTTCTTACTGAAATTCGTTAATGAACAAGGCAAGTTACTGCCACGTCGTCTTACAGGAACTTCTTTAAAATACCAAAGAAAAGTTTCAGTAGCGGTCAAACGAGCAAGACATTTGGCTTTGATGCCTTACGTAACCGATTTATTAAAATAAAACATTTACAACTATGGAACTTATTTTAAAACAAGATGTTGAAGGACTTGGATTTAAAGATGATGTTGTAACTGTCAAAAACGGTTATGGAAGAAACTTTTTAATTCCAGGAGGACAGGCCATTTTGGCAACAACTTCAGCGAAAAAAGTTTTAGCAGAAACGCTTAAACAACGCGCTTTCAAGGAAAAGAAAATTATTGAGGATGCGCAAAACACTGCCGAAGCCCTCAAAGCTTTGGAGGTAAAAATTTCTGCTAAAGTAGGAACTGGTGATAAACTTTTTGGATCTGTCAATAACATTGATGTTGCTGCAGCTTTAGAAAAAGCAGGTCAGCAAATTGAAAAGAAATTTATCAGTGTTACAGGTGGTAACATTAAACGACTTGGTAAATACAGCGCTCAGATTCGTTTGCATCGCGAGGTTAATGTTGAACTTCCTTTTGAAATTGTGGCCGAGAAATCTTAGCTTATAATAAATAATCAACTCACTGAAGGTCTGTACTGTAGTGCAGGCCTTTTTTTATGTTTTGTTGATAATTGGTTAATAAAACAACATAATGTAAAAAGTCAATTTAAGCTAAAATTAAATTTTTGTTATAATTTAGGAGAAAATCATAAAACAAAATATAAATGAAAAAATTAATCACATTAACATTCTTTTTGTTAGTTGGATTGGTGTCTTATGCTCAGGTTACAACCTCAAGTATAAAAGGCGCTATTTCCGACGAGACAAAAGCACCTCTTCCGGGGGCTAATATCGTTGCTGTGCATACACCCACAGGTACGACTTATGGTGCTGCTACGGATATCGATGGACGCTTTAACTTGGTAAACCTACGTGTTGGTGGGCCGTATGCTGTAACGGTCTCCTATGTTGGTTACAAGGATCAAACCTTTTCGGACGTGTATTTAACACTAGGTAAAACCGAAACTATTTCTCTTTCTTTAACTCCCGATTCCGAACAACTGGACGCTGTTGTCATTACGGCAAATTCTTCAGCAGGCGTATTTGGAAGTGATCGAACTGGAGCTGAAACAAATGTCGGTCGTCGAGAACTACGAAGATTACCCACAATTTCGCGTTCTGCATCAGACTTCACAAGGTTGGAACCTACTGCTAGCGCAGGATCTTTTGCTGGACGAAACGATCAGTACAACAATTTTTCTTTGGACGGAGCAATTTTTAACAATCCTTTTGGACTTGATGCTGCAACTCCTGGAGGTCAAACCAATGCTCAACCCATATCATTGGATGCCATCGATCAGATTCAGGTATCAACGGCTCCTTACGATGTAACTCAAGCTGGATTCACGGGTGCAACAGTTAATGCTGTGACAAAAAGTGGTACCAACGAATTTAAAGGAACAGTTTACAATTTTTATCGGGATGAGTCGATGACCGGCTCTAAGGTAAAAGGTGAAGAAATTTTTGTACCAAGCTTAAAGCAAACCCAACGTGGCTTAAGTATTGGTGGACCTATTGTCAAAAATAAATTGTTCTTTTTTGCTAATTACGAAGAAGATGAAAGACAAGATTTGGGGCAATCGTGGTTACCAAACCGTGGAACAGGCGCCATTAACGAGTCTCGAGTGCTCGAATCGGATTTAATAGCTGTTCAGTCTGCTCTAGCAGGACTGGGCTATGATACTGGTGCATACGAAGGGTTCATTCATAATTCTGAATCTAACAAAGGAATTATTAAATTGGATTGGAACATTGACGATAACAACCAGCTTGCATTAATTTACAATTGGCTGAGTGCTTCCAAAGAAAAACCCGCACACCCAACTGCCTTAGGGTTTAGAGGACCAAATGCCTCTGTATTACAGTTTGAAAATTCAGGATACCAAATCAATAACAATTTGAACTCGTTCCAGTTGGAATTAAATTCTAGAATTTCTGATAAAATGTCCAACAAACTCCAAGCTGGATATACCCATTTTGACGACTTCAGAAATCCAATGTCAACCCCAGCGCCTGCCATTACCATTCAAGATGGTGCAGGTTCCAATTATATTATTGCTGGCCATGAGCCATTTTCAATCAATAACCGTCTGGACCAGAAAGTATTTCAATTTTCAAACAATTTGACCTACTCCAGCGGAAGCCACACCTACACTGTTGGTTTGGCTTATGAAAAGTTTGAGTTTGATAATTCCTTCAATCTTGGTGTGTATGGCTACGGAAATGCCAACGGCTATGTTGGTGCTTTTGGTGCCTTCGGCTCTGTGGCTGATTTCTTGACTGCCACCAATAATGGGTTAATCTCTGAAGCTTTAGCCGCTGCACAATCCACGTATAATGCCGATAACTGGGCTTTAGCGGAAACCAATGTTGGTCAATTGTCATTTTACATGCAAGATGAGTGGGATGTGAACGACCAGTTAAGATTAACTTATGGATTACGTTTTGACAAACCACTATATTTCGACAGTGCGCAAAAAGCGCAAGACGTGATTGACGGTACTGGCGATTACGCCCCCAACACCCCCTATGTTAATCCAAACAACGGAATGGTACAACTGTTAGACAATACCCAAATGCCATCCGGCGATTGGTTGGTATCCCCAAGAATTGGGTTTAATTATGATGTCTATGGAGATAACACGCTACAACTCCGCGGAGGATCCGGACTGTTTACAGGACGTTTTCCTTTCGTTTGGTTAGGAAACCAAATCGGAAATCCAAACTGGTGGTTCCATCAAATGGTTGACCCCGATTACAAATTCCCTCAAGTATGGCGTACAAATATCGGTGCCGATAAAAAATTCGACAATGGTCTTATCCTTACTGCCGATCTATCTTACACCAAAGACATCAATGGTGCACACGTTCAGAATTGGGGATTATTATCGCCATCTGGAAATTTAGCCGGTGTTGATAATAGACCAATTTATACTGGAGCAGATCATGTATTGGTAAATGGCGACGGACTAGGATTTGGCGCTCAAGGTAATGCATATGTATTTTCAAATTCGGATAAAGGACGAATCTGGAACGCCTCCCTAAAAGCCGAAAAAACTTTTGACAATGGATTGTACACCATGCTGGCTTATAATTATTTAGACTCAAAAGATGTAAATTCCATCGAAGCAGAAATTACGGGCGACGCATTTGCATTCAACCCCGTAGTTGGCGATGCTAATGCTGAGGCATTGTCGTATTCTAAATACGGCGACACGCATCGATTTATTGGCGTTGCAAGTAAGCGTTGGGATTATGGCCAAAACAACAAGTGGTCAACAACAATCAGTACATTTTTTGAGTATGCTCGTGGTGGCCGTTTTAGCTACACCTACGCTGGAGATATCAACGGCGATGGCCAGTCTGGAAACGACTTGATTTACGTTCCAACTAGCGCAGAAATTAATCAAATGAATTTCGCGACATCTCAAGAGGCAGCCGCCTATGATGCCTTCATTTCTCAAGACGACTACTTAAGTGGACGTCGTGGCCAATATGCAGAGCGTTATGGTGCTTTGGCCCCATGGCGTGGACGTTGGGATGTGAAATTCCTGCAAGATTATAGAATAAAAGTATCCGAAGACAAAACCAACACGATTCAGTTTAGTGTGGATATTTTAAACTTCAATAATCTTATTAACTCCGATTGGGGTCTAATTCAACAACCTAACAGCATCCAACCCGTTGGAGTTTCGGTAGACAATGGAACTCCTACCTATACCTTTAACCCCGATTTACAGGAATCGTTTGGCTATGATGCAAGTTTGGCCTCAAGATGGCAAATGCAAGTTGGATTACGCTATATTTTTTAGTTTGAATCCCACGGTTAATGTTTAAATTTGCGCCCTAGTTTAGGGCGCATTTTTATTATATCAATATATGAAATACAGACGATTAACAAAAGAACAATTTCAGGAGTTACACCAAGAGTTTATTAATTTTTTGGCCGCTCAATCCATTACCGCCCAAGAGTGGGCCGCAATTAAATCAAACAAACCAGATGTGGCCGAAGCCGAAATGGATGTTTTTAGTGATATGGTTTGGGAAGGGGTTTTAAATCAAGTCAAATATTTGGAAAATATCGCACCACAACACTTGTATTTATTTCATATTAAAGAAAAATCCATTGCACTAATTGGGGTCAAAATTATCAACAACAACATTGACCTCACAACCAAAGACGGGTTTTCTTGGTTGCGCGACCATTTGATGGATGACCGAGTGGAAATTTTTGATGCTGAAAAACCGTTTGGCGACGATAAATTTCACAACATTTTTGAATTAATAGAACAAGGGGCGCACATCACCAAAGGTGAATTATTTAAGTATTTCGACCAACTCATTGGATAGCATTTTAAAAAATAAGATATTTGTACCTATAACTTAATTATGGCGTCAAAACCACGCATTTCTAAAGGAACTCGAGATTTTAATTCGCAGCAAATTGCCAACCGCGAGTACATTTTTCGTACCATAAAATCGAATTTTAAATCCTTTGGTTTTGAACCCATTGAAACCCCAAGTTTTGAACTTTCAGAAACCCTTTTGGGGAAATATGGCGCGGAGGGCGACCGTCTAATTTTTAAACTATTGAACTCTGGCGAAAAGGTCAAAAAAGCAGACCTTAACGCCCTGAAAGAGAATAACTTAACTCGTTTTTCAAATTCCCTTTCAGAAAAAGCATTACGCTACGATTTAACCGTCCCTTTTGCTCGGTATGTCTCTCAATACCAAAACGACATTACATTTCCATTTAAACGTTACCAAATTCAACCCGTTTGGCGTGCCGACAGGCCACAAAAAGGGCGATTTCAAGAATTTTATCAATGCGATGCCGATGCTGTAGGTTCCAATTCACTTTGGCAAGAGGTGGAATTTATTCAATTGTATGATGCCGTTTTTTCCGATTTAAAATTGGATGGCGTTACCATAAAAATCAACAACCGAAAAATACTAGCTGCCATAGCCGAAACGATTGGTGCTCAGGAGCAACTGATCGACTTTACTGTTGCGCTAGATAAGTTGGACAAAATTGGCCCCGAAAGGGTTAAAGAAGAAATGTTGAAAAATGGAATTTCTTCAGTAGGAATTCAACGTTTAGAACCTCTATTTTCATTACGTGGGGGATTTAAAGCTCAACTTACGGCATTAAAATCCATAATCGGCACCTCCGAGATTGGTCGAAATGGAATTTCTGAGTTGGATTTTATTTCAAATACAATCGAAAAATTAGGGTTAAAATCCGCAAGTTTACAACTGGATGTGACCTTAGCTCGTGGGTTGAATTACTACACTGGTGCCATTTTTGAAGTTGCCGCACCACAAGGAGTGGCTATGGGATCTATTGGGGGAGGTGGACGATACGACGATTTGACCGGAATTTTTGGACTAAAAGGAATTAGTGGGGTTGGTATCAGTTTTGGGTTGGATCGAATTGCTCTGGTGTTGGACGAGTTGGATTTATTTCCAAAAAACATCAATCCGCCTTCTAAAGTGTTATTTACCAATTTTGGATCGGATGAGAGTTTATTTTCCTACCAAACCATTCAAAAATTGAGAACTTGTGGTGTTTCTGCCGAGCTTTATCCCGATGCTGCAAAGTTGAAAAAACAAATCACTTATGCCAATAAACGCAACATACCGTATGTGGTTTTGGTGGGAGATCAAGAACTTTCCAATCAAAATTTTACCCTAAAAAATATGGCATCAGGTGCACAGGATACTCTAAATTTTCAGGATTTACTTAATCGGCTTAGGGATTAAAAAAACCCTTGATAAACAAGGGTTTATAGTAGCGTGGGGGAGATTTGAACTCCCGACCTCCGGGTTATGAATCCGACGCTCTAACCAACTGAGCTACCACGCCGCAAATGAATGGGTGCAAATATAGAAACAAATTGCTGCCTTTTCAAATAAATTCCTTTTTTAAAAAATATTTTTTTTCTTTTTAAAACTAACAAATTAATGTATATATTGGAAGCAAATTATTTACTACCATGAGTACCAAAGTAAAATTCGAAATCGAATTTCCTATTAATGCCTCTCCGCAACTGTTATACAATTACATTTCAACTCCTTCTGGACTGTCAGAATGGTTCGCTGATAACGTCAACTCCCGTGGCGAATTGTTTAGTTTTATTTGGGATGACTCTGAAGAGCAAGCCAAATTAATCTCTAAAAAAAGCCCCGAACGCATCAAATTCAAATGGTTGGAAAATGAAGACGACTCCTGCTATTTTGAACTTAGAATACAAGTAGACGGCATCACGAAAGATGTGTCCCTTATCATAACCGATTTTGCCGATGACGACGAGGTCGAAGAAACTAAAATGCTTTGGGATAATCAAATTTCAGACCTGAAACAAGTGTTAGGATCGGCCTAACAAAGTCCTAATTTTCACGTATATTTGTCCGGTACTTTTATCTCGGGAAAATGGTCAATATAGACGGAAAAATTATTCAAAATTCGGAAGCCTTTATCAATCTTTCCAACAGGGGATTTGCCTATGGCGATGCGGTTTTTGAAACCCTAAAAATTATCGGCAATAAGCCCATTTTTTGGGAAGCCCATTATTTCAGACTTATGGCTTCCATGCGAATTTTACGAATGGATATCCCGATGCATTTTACTCCTGAATTTTTGCAATCCGAAATAGAAACCTTAGTACGTTCTTTTGGTCGACCGTCCCCTTCATATCGGGTCAAGTTGACTGTGTATCGTAAGGCCGGTGGATTTTACACCCCCGATTCTAATGCCGTTGGCTATGCCCTCACAATTTCTGAACTCAATTCCGATATCTATCAGTTTTCAGAAGACGATTACGAGATTGAACTTTTTAAAGATTATTTGATTTCACCAAATTTGTTGTCGACTCTAAAAACCAATAACAAGGCGGTTAATGTCGTTGGGAGTATTTTTGCAAAAGAAAATAAGTATGCCAATTGTTTATTGTTAAACACAAACAAACATGTCATTGAGGCCTTAAATGGCAATCTTTTTTTGGTTCAGGGCAATGTGATTAAAACCCCACCTTTATCTGATGGATGTTTAAAAGGAATGGTTCGTGAAGTTCTTATAGATCTTGTGAAGTCGTCTTCCGATTTTACTTTAGAGGAGGCCTCAATTTCACCTTTTGAACTTCAAAAGGCAGACGAAATTTTCATTACAAATATTATTAGCGGTATTATCCCTGTTACAACCTACCGAAAAAAATCGTACACCTTGGAAGTTTCCAAAACTTTACTGAATCAACTTAACACGTGCCTTCGTTTGGGCTAGTTGTACATGGGATTTTCTGGAGCATTAGACCATATGCTGTAGGCGTCGCCCATGGCAATCATTTTGTTTTTCCAAAATAAATCATCAACGATATGAATGATGTTATTGTGGTGGGCGTTTTCACTTAAAATCCATGTGTTTGAATCCAATTCGGAGGCCAATTGTTGGAAATCCCAACCGGAATATCCCAAGAAAAAACGAATGTCATTTTCATTAATTTTCTTGTCTGAAATAAGTTTTGTAACCTGTTCAAAATTTCCACTCCAGTATAAACCGTTCGATATTTCGATGCTGTCGGAAATAAGTTCTGGTACGCGGTGGATGTAGTACAGATTATCTTGCTGTACGGGTCCGCCGTTGTAAACTTTAAAATTTGACTGAAGCTCTGGGATCAAGTCATCTAAGCGGTATTTTAGCGGTTTGTTTAAAATAAAACCAATGGAGCCCTCTGAACCATGATCGGCCAATAGAATGATGGATCGGTTGAATGCCATATCACCAATAATGGAGGGTTCCGCTATTAAAAGTTGACCTTTTTTGATATCCATAACACAGAAACTTCTGTAATTGATACCTCAATGTAGTGATTTTTATTTTAATTACAAGATTGACAAAATAAATTTGATCTTATTCAATTAAATGGAAAGCCGTGTCAAACCATTTTGGCATTCGATTCAAATTTAAATCCATTTAAAAACGATTTGCTGTTCATTTGTTTTTTTCCAGGAAATTTAAATTCCAATAGCGTTACAAATCCATCTTTAACGGCCACTTTTAAACTCGTTTTATCAACCACGATATCACCACAACTGAGGGAATGTCCTTGGACTTTAAACTCGACGCTGTAAATTTTTACATTATAAGAATTTTCCCCATTAAGCAACAGACCCCAAGCCCCAGGATAGGGAGTCAGCCCCCGAATATGGTTGCCGATCATTTTTCCAGATTTATGCCAATCAACACGACAGTTGTCCTTGTTGAGTTTGTGTGCCGATTTCAACGATCGGGTCGTTTTCTGAACCGTAGTAGTAACTAGATCTTTGGCAATAAGATCGATAGTTTTAAGGACCAATTCGCTTCCAGAATGCATCAATTTATCGTGAAGTGTACCTGCTGTGTCCTTTGAATCAATAGCCACTTTGGATTGTAAAATGATGGCTCCTGTGTCAATATGCTCATCAATAAAAAATGTAGTAACTCCAGTTTCTGTTTCGCCATGAATTATTGCCCAATTAATGGGGGCCGCGCCTCTGTAATGGGGCAACAAAGAGGCATGCAAATTAAAAGTCCCTTTGTTGGGCAATTGCCACACTTGTTTAGGAAGCATCCGAAACGCCACAACCACTTGTAAATCGGGTTTTAGTCCTGTAAGTTCAGAAATAAAATCAGGAGATTTTAAGTTGTTGGGCTGTAAAATTTTTAATCCTTTAGTTAGTGCAAATTGTTTGACTTCCGATTGTCTTAATTTCTGACCCCTACCCGCAGGTTTATCGGGTACAGTAATGACGCCCACCACTTGACATCCCTGCTCAAGCATTCCTTTTAAAATGTGGACAGCAAAAGCGGGTGTCCCCATAAATACAATTCTTAAACTGGATAATGCATTCATTTCGTTTTGTATTGGTTTGAAGGGGTTAATTCAATTTTATTTTGTTCCAATAAATGCGTTAAAATCAAAATTACTTTGTTGGAATCAATGGTACAAATATCGGTTAATTCACGGGAAGAAATCGGCTGTTTTTTTATGATCTCTAAAATAATTTCTACCTCTGCTGAAGTGAACGTATGGCTCCGAGAAGATGCCCTACAGCAGTTACAAATCATACAGGATTGCGTGTCTATTTCGCCAAAATAATGTAAAAATTGACGGCTTTTACAAACGTCATTGTTCTGAAAATACGATGCGACAGCATCAAATTTTTGCTGCTTGATTTTGCGGAGTTTCTTAATATTTTTTGAAACTCGATTCAGGGTTAAATCGTCCTCTCGAGGCACCAAAAATGTAATTTGAGCATCAGTTTTTGAGGATTCGTATTGAATTATTTGTTGCGATTCAAGTTGAGTTAAAATATCTTGAACTGAAGTGAAATTTAAGTTTGATTTGTTGGAAATTTTTTCTAAATCAATGGTCGTGGGTTGATCAAAAATCCCCTCGTAGGTTCGAAGCATGCTTTTTACAACAACAGAGGTATTGGAATTTGATTTAATTTGTTGCTGTAGCGTTGTGTTTGGCACCAAAAACTGGACGGATGTTTTGAATCTTACCGCATCTTCAAATACTAAAATACCATATCGATCCAATAATTTCAATGCGTTAAATGTCCGTCTTTTCGATATATCGTAAACGGTACAAAAATTGTTGAAATTTAGTCCAAATCGCTGTTCAGGAAGCTCCCCATAGGCCACTTGCAAAAATGAGCTTAATTTTTTGTACACTAATTTTAAAAAATGAACATCAGGCGAAAAGGTTTTGAATCGTGTTTTTGCTGTATTTACACTGTTGGGGCCTGCTATCAAATAGGCCGACGCCGACTTTTGATTTCGTCCCGCTCTACCGGCTTCTTGAAAATAATTTTCCAAACTTTCAGGGATGGTTAGATGAATAACCAATTTTACATTGCCTTTGTCAATCCCCATGCCAAAGGCATTTGTGGCAACCATTACTTTTCTTTGCTCAGACATCCAAGCCTTGTAGGCCAAATCGCGTTGGCTGCTACTCAGCCCACCGTGGTAAAAACTGCTCGTTACCCCTTCTTGATTAAGCGTGTTGGATAATTGTTCGGTTTCTCGCCGGCTCCCCACATACACAATTGCACTGCTGTTGTATTGCTTAATCAGTTCAGTGGTTTTAAAATAGGGGTCTTCTTGAACCAGAGTATTGTAGGATAAATTTTTTCTAAAAAAAGAGGTTTTAAAAAGTTTACCGTCAAGGAAATCCAACTGCTCAAAAATATCATCAATAACCGCTTTTGTAGCTGTGGCTGTTAGAGCAATTATTGGGCTAGTCGGGCAGAGGTCTCTCAAAATATTGATGGTTCTGTAGGCGGGTCTAAAATCGTGTCCCCACTGGCTAATGCAGTGGGCTTCATCTACAGCTATCATGCTGATTTTCATCATTTTAATCCGTTCTTGGACTTCACTATTTTTGAGACGTTCGGGCGAAAGATATAAAAATTTGTAACCGCCGTAGGTGCAATTATCTAAAATTCGGCCAAGTTCATTTTGGTGTTCTAAATTGGTTAGAGCAACAGCTTTTATTCCTTTTTCATTAAGAGATGAAACCTGGTCTTGCATAAGTGCAATAAGCGGAGAAATTACAACACAAATTCCCTCGCGAAGCAAAGCCGGAATTTGAAAACAAATTGATTTTCCGCCTCCAGTGGGCAGCAGAGCCAAGCAGTCTTCGCCCTTCAACACAGCGCCTATGATGTCCTCCTGAAGTGGTCTGAAGCTGGTATGACCCCAGTAGTGTTCCAATACCTCGATGGGATGTTTCATGCGATATTATATTGATTTGAGAATAAAATCAACACGTTCGGTAATGCTGCTTTTTGGAACCTCAATGGGAGTGTAACCAAAACGGGTGTACCATTTTAAAAGAAATTGATGAATTTCAATGGTTTGTTGAAACGTTTCGTAACGCTCATTGTCTTGCTTGTAAATTTCTTTCCAGGGGGGGAGAATAAAAATCATGTCGTATTGGTAGGATTCGCATCGGGTGACGAAATCCTCATCGTAGGGTACTTCAATGTAGTCCAAATAGGCCACCACGTCAGGCAAACCTCGATCAAAAAACACAACCTCCGAGGGGTAAGATTGACTGTCAATAAATTGAGTTGTTCGCCCGTCCAATAATTGTTTGCTAAACCATATGGGGTCTTCTAAAAACAATTGATCAATACCATTTTTTTGGGCTTCTAACGTTACTTGCCTTGATATTTCAGTCATGCAATCAAATCCCCGATTTGAAAGCGCATCGATAACGGCGGATTTGCCGGTGCCTGGCCCACCTATGATGACTATTTTTTTTGTATTCAATTGCAATGGCATTAAAAATGTAAAATTCGTGATTTAAAAGGGAAATAAAAAATACAACTTGACGTATATTTGTATCAGAAAACTAACAGCATGACATTGTCCAGTTCGTCGGATGAGTTTTATTCAAAACTTAAAACTAAATTAGAGGAAACCAGCCGTTGGCCCTCAACGTATTTATTTAAATTCATTGTGAAATCCGACCCGGCTAAAATTACCAAAATTGAATTTATTTTTAATAATATGGGAGCGGTTATCAACAGCACGCCTTCCAAAAAGGGGACCTACACCAGTGTTTCAATACAGGTGGAGATGAAAAATCCTGAATCTGTGATTGAAAAATATAAACAAGTTGGTAATTCCATCGATGATGTAATTTCACTTTAATTCAAGAAAAACATATTAAATTTCGTATTTTGCGAACAATAAACATTATGATATGGTAGAACTTACCGACCAATTAGAATACAATACAGAGCGCGAGCATCTCATCATTCCGGAGTACGGCAGACATATTCAAAAAATGATTAATCATGCCACAGCGCAGGAATCCAAAGAAGAGAGAAACCGATTGGCAAAAGCCATTATTTCTGTGATGGGTAACATGCAACCCCACCTTAGGGATGTTCCAGATTTTCAGCATAAACTATGGGATCAACTTTTTATCATGTCTGATTTCAAACTGGATGCCGATTCTCCCTTTGAGAAACCATCCAAAGAAAATTTATCCATAGCACCCGACCCTTTGGCGTATCCTCAAAATTACCCCAAATACAGATTTTATGGAAACAACATTAAAACTATGATTCAAGCGGCCTGTCAATGGGACGATGGCGATATGAAAACAGCACTCATATTTACCATTGCCAATCATATGAAAAAATCGTTTTTGAGCTGGAATAAAGACACCGTAGAGGATAGCGTTATTTTTGATCATTTATTTGAACTCTCTGAAGGAAAAATTGACATTCGAACCACAGAGGAGAAGCTAACCGATGCTGCTCAACTTCTTAAAATGCAGCGAAAAATAACTAAAAATAAAAAATTCAACAAAAAAAATAATCGGAATAGAAAGCGATATTAGTCAAACAACAATAAAACACTAACCAATCAAAAAACAATCCATTGAAGTCGTTTAAAATTGAAGGTGGTCGTCAGTTAAAAGGTTCCATTCAACCCCAAGGCGCAAAGAATGAGGCCCTACAGATATTGTGTGCGGTTCTGTTGACCAAAGAACCGGTTACGATTCACAACATTCCAAATATCATTGACGTTAACAAGCTCATCAATTTATTAAAAAAATTGGGGGTAAAAGTCACGCCATTATCCGAAAGCTCTTACACTTTTCAGGCCGATGATATTAATTTAAATTACTTAGAAACACCAGAATTTAAAATTGACGGTTCTGGCCTTAGAGGTTCCATCATGATTGTTGGCCCTTTACTTGCACGCTTCGGAAAAGGTTACATTCCAAAACCTGGCGGCGACAAAATTGGGCGACGCCGATTGGATACTCATTTTCAAGGGTTTATAAAACTTGGAGCCACATTCAGATACAACAGAGAAGATTATTTTTATGGGGTTGAAGCAGAAACACTCCATGGAACCTACATGCTTTTGGACGAAGCATCCGTAACGGGTACTGCCAATATTGTTATGGCTGCCGTTTTGGCCAAAGGAACGACAACCATATACAACGCGGCCTGCGAACCCTACCTCCAACAACTTTGCAAAATGCTCAATCGGATGGGGGCAAACATTGGTGGTGTTGGGTCCAATTTATTAACCATCGAGGGTGTTTCCGAATTGAATGGAACCACGCATACCATGCTTCCCGATATGATTGAAATTGGGAGCTGGATCGGGTTAGCCGCTATGACGCGTAGCGAATTGACCATAACAAATGTCAGTTGGGAAAATTTGGGTATCATCCCCAATGTCTTTAGAAAACTTGGAATAACTTTGGAGCAGAAGGGCGATGATATTTTCATTCCAGCGCATAAAGACGGATATGAAATTCAAAACTATATCGACGGTTCTATTTTAACCATTTCAGACGCCCCGTGGCCAGGATTTACCCCCGACTTGTTGAGTATCGTGTTGGTGGTAGCAACTCAAGCCAGAGGCAGCGTACTTATTCATCAAAAAATGTTTGAAAGCCGACTTTTCTTTGTGGATAAGCTTATTGATATGGGCGCAAAAGTTATTCTTTGTGATCCGCATAGAGCTTCTGTCATTGGTCACGATTTCAAATCCCAACTCAAAGCAACAACCATGACTTCACCCGATATTCGAGCTGGAATTTCATTGCTCATCGCCGCATTGTCCGCCAAAGGAACTTCGACCATTCATAACATTGAACAAATCGACCGCGGTTATGAAAATATTGACACCCGATTGAAAGCCATAGGCGCCAAAATCGAGCGGATTGAGTCTTGAATTCAATCAGGATTAAGCGCTATTGAGAGCTGCTTTGTACGTTTCGAGACAACGTTCTCTGGCCATTTTATGATCGACCATGGGTTTTGGATAAGAAAACTCTTGATATTCAGGCACCCAAGTTTTGATGTATTGGTGATCTTTATCAAATTTTGCTATTTGGGTAGTCGGGTTAAAAATTCTAAAATATGGAGCTGCATCAACCCCACAACCAGCCACCCATTGCCAATTACTGACATTGCTAGAGAGTTCAAAATCGTGAAGTTTTTCGGCAAAATAGGCCTCACCCCAACGCCAATCAATCAGAAGATGTTTACATAAAAAACTACCAACCAACATTCGTACACGATTGTGCATGAATCCCGTTTGGTTGAGCTCTCTCATGCCCGCATCAACCAGGGGATAGCCCGTTTGACCTTTGCACCATTGTTCAAACTCGGAACGGTCGTTACGCCACTTAATTCGATCGTATTGAGGTTTAAAACTCTCCGTTACAGTGTTTGGAAAATGCCAAAGAATTTGCATGAAAAACTCGCGCCAAATCAGCTCTTTTAAAAATGTAATATTGTCTCTATTGAAAGCCGTTTTGACTGTTTTTCGAAGACTTACCGTACCAAAACGCAAATGCGGTCCCAACCGAGATGTGCCAGGAATTGAGGGCGTATTTCTATGTTCTTCGTAGTTGTCAATTATAGAATCATTAAGTCGGTATGGGCTAATTCTATGCTCACTTTCCTCAAACCCCATCGATTTTAGAGTGACCCACTGGTTTGACTTTAATTTACAAATTCGATTTAGAAACGCTTCGGAAGGGTAGGGGTTACACATTGAAATGTCAAATTGCTTGAGCCATTTTTTGGAATACGGCGTGTAAACCTTGTAGGGTGAACCATCGTCTTTTGTCACCTCATCCCGTTCAAAAATAACTTGGTCTTTGAAGCTATTGAATGCTATATTTTTGGAACTCAGAAAAGTTTCAATCGTCTGATCTCGAAGAATCGCGTAGGGTTCATAATCATGATTGGTATAAACGGCTTCAATGGGGAATTTTCCTATGAGTTGTTCAAAAATTTCAAGCGGTTTATCATAGCATGTTTGAATAACACTTTCAGCTTGCAATTGAGCATTTAGACGTGTTAATTGGTCATAAATGAATGAAACTCGGGCATCGTTTTTGGGTAATTTTTCAAGAATCTCAGGATCAAAAATAAAAAGAAGTAGAACATTTTTGTGCGATTTCAAAGCGTTAAAAAGGCCGTGATTATCTTCGAGGCGCAAATCGCGACGAAACCAAAATATTGCAGTGGGTTTCATGGGTTAAATGGTCCAAAAAGTTCAATTAATTTTTGTTCTCTGTACCCGAAAATCTCTTCCAATTTGGGTTTAACCAAAATGGGGTGAACCATCTGGCCAATCCATCCCATGGGAAGCTTATAATCAATGACATCCTCCATCTCAACACCGCCTTTTATGGGTTTTATGAAGTGCTTGTGATGCCACAACGCGTACGGCCCAAACCGTTGTTCATCTACAAAATAATGTTGATCTTGGACGTGTGTAATTTCGGTAACCCATTTGGTTTTTATTCCAAGAATTGGCGTTACAATATATTGGATGATTTGTCCAGGAAACATAGCCCTATCTCCCCCAGAAAGAATGTCAAAACTCATGTAATCGGGTGTAATTGTCTTGAGGTTTTTTGGACTGGATAAAAAAGCCCACGCCTCTTCAACAGAAATGGGTATTTGTTGTTTTTTGTGTAAAGTATAAAGTTTCATTAGTTGAATATCACGATATAACAATTGAGTGAGCCGGCCAGGATAAGCCATATGATGTACGGAAGTACGAAAAATCGATAATTCTTAAGTTGAGATTTAAATCCAATCAAGAAATATAGCATTAGACCTAATAATGCAACGATGTTTAATAGCCCTAAAACGGTTTGATATTGATTAAAAAAAATAAAGTTCCACGATATGTTTAATAGAAATTGGACTCCGTATAGGAGATATACTTTTTGGGATTTTAAATTTTGATAGAGGAAGGTCATGTACACCGAAAAGAATACCATGACACAAGTCCAAGCAGCACCGAAAACCCATCCTGGCGGCGTCCATGGCGCTTGTTTCAGCGCTGTGTACCAGCTGGAGTCTGGCCCGTTATTCATTAAAAAAGTACCTATGCACAATGCCCCAAAGTTCAGGATAAGAAATACAACGAATGTGAGGGCAAATTTCATTTATGAGGTAAGTTTATCAATCTCGTCTAAAATGTCTTGTGCTTCGGCGTATTTGGCATCGCTTGCCGCTCGATCGGTGGAGGACAAGTCGTGCCACTCTGCCATCAGTTTTTTGTAGCGGTTTTGCAATTGTTCTACGGGTGTTTTTTTTCTAAAAAACTTAAACATAATTAAATAATGAGTTTCGTTATTTTACTGCTCATGGGTTTAGTCATGGAATAAAAATAATCGAGGTATTGCCCGTTGGGTCCAACAATATATTTTTGAAAATTCCACTTGACAGACGTGCTTTTTACACCATTCATGGATTTATCCGTGAGCCATTGGTACAGCGGGTGTTGGTTTTTTCCTTTGACATCAACCTTTTCTGTCATGATGAAAGTAACCCCATAATTTCGTTTGCAAAACGATTGAATTTCAGATGAGGTTCCGGGTTCTTGACCCCCAAATTGGTTGCACGGTACTCCAATAACCATCAATTTATCTTGGTATTTGTCATAGAGTTTTTGGAGGCCTTCGTATTGGTTTGTAAATCCGCATTCGGAAGCTACATTTACAAATAAGATGTATTGGTCAGAAAACTGATTTAAATCAACAGGTGTTCCGTCTAAAGCATTAATTTCGATATCGTATATTGACATGGGTGAGGTGGTTTGTGAGTGCGATGTCTGAACCAACATCAACACGGTTAAGATTAAAGTAAAGCGAGTGAATTTCATGTTAAAGTTTTAGGGAGACTATGCCACAATCCATTTTGAAAACTTGACCCGATATTGATTTAGTTTCATCGGAAAGCAAGTAGTTCGCCATGGCTGCAACTTCGTCTGGGTTTAAAAATTTCTTTAAAGGGTGTCTTTGAATGGTGTTTTCAACCATTCTTTCGTTTCTTAGGAGTTTGGCTGCCAAATCCGTATCCGTAATAGTCGGAGCTATGGCATTTACTCGAATTTTTGGGGCTAGGTCTGCAGCAACAGATTTTGTAAGTCCTTCTACTGCCGATTTTGCTGTTGCTACACTGGCATGAAATGGCATCCCAAGTGATGTTGCAACTGTGCTGAATAGAACTACTGAACCCGATTCTGATTGAGATAAAACTGGGGTATAGAATTGGATGGCTCTCACGGCCCCCAAAACATTAATCTCAAAATCATTTTTAAAATCCTCCAAACTCAAGCGTTTAAAAGGCTTTAAGTTGATGCTGCCTGGGCAATAAACCAAACCGTCCAAGAAATCTATGGGAGGTAACGCGTCGGTTAGAATATCGCAAGTGTGATGTGTCAAGTTGGCATGAGACAATTCAGGCGTGTTACGACTGAGGTTTATAACCCTATGGTTCTCTAAAAGTCGCGATGCTATGGCTTTACCAATACCTCGGCTACCACCAATGATGAGTATTGTTTTCATGATGTAAGCGGTCTTCCTTTTAGGCGTTTTTCAATTTTTTGTTTTACCACAGTTAATTCTTTCATCAAATCCATAAGTTTCTGATCCTTGTTGGACTTGTAAATCTCATTGATGTCCAAAATAAGAGATTTAACCTCTCTGGAGGCTTCAATGCGTTCGCTTGTATTTTTGAATTTTAAACTTTTCTCTAAAAAATCTTGTCCTTTTTTTACTGCACTCATAGTATCCTAGTTTAAATAGTTATTCAGCTCAGCAACTTTGGCTGGACTATTAAAAGCACCACTGAAAAATGATGTAACCGTAGCCGATGTGTCGTCTTTTATCCCTCTAGAGGACACACAAAGGTGTTTCGCATCTATGATCACGGCAACGTCCTCTGTATCAAGAATTGTCTTTAGTTCTTGACCAATTTGATTGGTTAATCGCTCCTGAACCTGAGGTCTTTTGGCGAAGTACTGTACAATTCGATTGAGTTTCGATAATCCAATAACTTTCCCCGATGAAATGTAGGCCACATGCGCCTTTCCAATGATTGGAACAAAATGATGTTCGCAGTTGGAATAAAACGTAATATTCTTCTCTACCAACATTTGATTGTATTGATACTTGTTATCAAACAAAGCAATTTTAGGCTTATTTTTTGGGTTTAACCCCGAATATATCTCATCAATATACATTTTCGCAACCCGGTCAGGAGTCCCTTTCAATGAATCGTCCGTGAGGTCCAGGCCCATAACGTTCATTATTTCTTCAAAAAGAATTGAAATTTTCTTTTTCTTGTCCTCATCGCTCATGTCAAAAGCGTCTTTTTTCAGCGGTGTATCGATCCCTGTGTACAAATGATCGTCTCCAATTTCAAAATGAGAAAATCCGTTGAGGTGTTTGGTTTTTTGTTGTTTTATGCTATTGGACATCAGTTATATTGTATTTTATCGTTTGGAAATTTTATTGTTAGAAATTTGTCGTTGGCGGCTGCATTTGAAACGACCAGATTCGAAAGCCCGAAGCTTTTGGTGTTTTGTTTTTCGTCCTTGAACTCGAGCTCGCCAATGTCTAAAGCTTTTGGGTTTCATGCTTTGGCGCATGAGCGTTATTACTTGTTGTTCGGACAATCCAAACTGAAATTTTATAGCGTCAAAGGTGGTTCTATCCTCCCAAGCCATTTCAATAATTCGATCAATCTGAAGTGCTGTTAGATTCATAACGTTGGCAAAATATATTGTTGATCAAACTCCAGTTTTTCATTCATCAAAGACTCAAAAAAACGCTTATTTTCCTCAAAGCTTTTAGAATTTTTAAATTGAATGAATCGGCCCTGAGCGTGAATGCTCGTAAAATCACTCTTATAGAACACCAATTGGTAAAATGGAATAGCCCAAGTAAAATTTTTAAGGCCTTTGGTGATTCGAATTAAAATTCCTTTTTTTCGTAACTCAATATTGGCATAATTAATATCGGGCGAATGGTTACTAATAAAACTCAAATTGGGACTTAAGTTATTAACAATCATGCGTTTAGACCCCACACCACCGCGTTTTATAGACTCCCATAACGTGTAAGGTTGTCCAACAAAATCGTCAAGCAGTTGTTTGTGATCTTTATTGAAATATGTCGAGTCTAAAACCAAGTGAGTCTGCTTTTTTATCAAACATAAATAATGTCTCTTTATTTCCTTTTGTAATTAAACAATAATTAACATTTTTAGGGTTTCTTTAACAGATTAAAAAGCTTCAGGATTTTCAATGATTTTTGCGGCTCTTGATTTCATGGCGTGCAGTTCGTCGGTGGAAAATTTATTTAAAACGCTGTACATCATGCGCATGCGCTGGTTGTTAAATAATATGGGTTTTTTATCATCCAAAAAGCTCCAATACAAGCTGTTAAATGGACAGGCATTCTCGCCCAATCGCTCCTTGACATTGTACTTGCAATTGCCGCAGTAGTTACTCATTTTATTGATATAGCTTCCAGAAGACACATAAGGTTTTGTGGCAATTTTTCCGCCATCGGCATACTGGCTCATCCCACGTGTGTTGGGAAGTTGAACCCACTGAACGGCATCCAAATAAATCCCCAAATACCAACGGTCAACGGCATCGGGATGGGTTTGGGTTAGCAACAAATAATTTCCCGTAATCATCAAGCGTTGAATGTGATGCGCATAGGCATTATCCAAAGAATTTGAAAGGGTTTGTTTTAAGCAATTCATGTCAGTTTTACCACTCCAAAAGAAGTCTGGAAGTTGTCCATAATTGTCAAGTTTATTTAGACTTAAATACGATGGCATTTCTTTCCAATACATGCCTCTCATATACTCCCGCCAACCGATAATTTGTCGTACAAATCCTTCCACTTGTGAAATGTCAATACGATCCTCATTTTGTTTGAAATGGAATAAAGCCGAATCAACGACCTCTTTCGGACTTATGATTTTTAAATTTAAAGCAAAAGAAAGTCGAGAATGGAACAAGAAAACTTCGTCGGTGTGCAATGCATCCTGAAAATCGCCGAAATGAGGCAATAGCGTTGTGCAAAAGTAGTTGAGCTGCTCTCTAGCTTGAGCTAAATTTATTGGATAATCAAATTGTGTTTTATTGAAATGTCCAATGGTACTTATTTCACAATTTTTGATATCTGACAGCACGGTTTTGACATCATTTTGGAGCGCTAAACAGGGAGGGATAGAGGGTGTACCTTTCCATTTTTTTCTATTGCTCTGATCGTAATTCCATACACCTCCAAGAGGTTGATCTCCGACCATCAAAATATGGTGTTTTTTGCGCATGTAACGGTAAAACCGCTCCATAAGCAGTTGTTTTTTACCTTCGAAAAATTGAGCTAACTCCTCACGCGACGTGTAGAAGTGCTCCGTGTCAATGCATGACGAACTTTGTGGTAAATCATCGCAGAGGGTTCTTAATTGTGTATCCAAACGGTACTCGTCAGGAGCCAAATATTCGAAATGCTCGATGGAATATTGGACGATTATGGATTTAATATTTAACTCAAGATTTTGGTAATTGTTTTCATTTGATATCTTTAGGTAAATTACTTTATGGCCTTGCAACTCCAGTGAGGCTGCAAAATCGCGCATCGCTGCAAAAAAACCAACTACTTTTTGAATGTGATGGGTCACATAATCGGTTTCTTGCCGCATTTCAAACATACAATATACCACCTCATTTTGCACGGTTTCAAACCAAGAATGGTTGGCATTGAGCTGATCGCCAAGGATGAGTCTTAGAGTTTTCATTTAGAATAATTTAGATTGCAGCCAAAGCTTTCGAAATTTGCCGTGGGGATCGTAGCGTTCGGCTTGAGATTTCACATTAAATACGCGGTCTCTGGGGTCATTCCCGACACCCGAAACATACATCCAGTTGCCGTAATTGCTATGAACATCATAATCAATCAATACGGATTCAAAATAAGCAGCACCAATTCGCCAATCTAGTTTTTGATTTTTAGCAAAGTACGAGGCAACATTTTGCCGACCTCGATTACTCATCCAACCTGTTTTTTTGAGCTCGATCATGTTGGCATTAACAAAGTCATCGGGGGTTGTTCCGTTAATCCATTGATTGACGTATTTTTGGTTCCTTGACCAGTTATAATTTTGGTTTAATATCCCCTCGATCTTAAAGATTGAATTGCCGTGTTTCAGGGCTATAAACTTGAAAAAATCCCTCCATATCAACTCGAAAATCATCCAATATGTCGATTGATTGGAAAAGTGTTGTTGTTCAAAAGTTTTGACGGCCCAATACACCTGTCTAGCCGAAAGACTTCCATTGGCCAGCCACGCTGAAAATTTTGAACTGTAATCTGTTCCAATCAAACCATTTCGGGTTTTTTTATACACACCCAATTGTTTAGATTCGAATAGGTAGTGATTGAGGCGATCTTTCGCATGGGTTTCACCGCCCTTAAAAGGAAATGCGCTGTGTGGTAATTGTACTGGCGGATCAAACCCTAAATCCGCCAAAGATGGTATTTGAGGAACAGTTTCCAATACCCCCGATTTCTCTTGTGCGGATACAGAAATTATTGGACGAACTTCAGTTTGTTTTTCCAGGATTTTTCTAAAGGGTGTAAATACTTTCGGAGTATCCTTATAATGGAACGGTACATCATCAGGGTGAAATAGAAACTGATCGTAATAGGAATGAAAATCAACCCCCAACCGCACCTTATTTTTTATCAATTGTATCTGCTCGCACTCCTCATGAGTCCACTCCTTTTCATAATAAACTGAACAGATATTATATTTTTCAATTAGCAATGGAAAGACAGTTTCTGGAGTGTCAAAATACACTAATAAACTAACATTTAGTAGGTTCAATTGTTGCGTTAGATCTTGTAGCGTTTCAAGTAAAAATTTAGCTCTAAAAACCTCCATTTTTTTGAAACCAAACTGATTTCTTTGAAAAAGATTTGGGGAGATGCAATACACTCCAATGGTGCGTTGGGAGGATTCCATGGCCTTTTGCAAAACCACACTGTCCTGCGATCTTAAATTGGTTTTAAACCAAACTAATGTTGTTTTTTGCTTCTGCATTTTTTACTGCAATATTTTACAAATTCCCAATCTCGTTCCCATTTTTTCCGCCAGGAAAAGGGTCGGCCACAGACCAGACAAGTTTTTGTAGGAAGTTGTGATTTTTTCACCTCACTAAAGAATACCGTTTACCAAAGGTTTTGGTCTTTGATAAGCCAAACGCTTTTGTAAAACAGGCGTTGTGTAGCCGTCTAATCCATTGATAGCCATAACTTTAGCTTTCGTTAAATTGATAAATCCATCATTCTCGATTAATTCTTCATTGATGAATAAATCCTTTATTTCGGCCACCAAATGTGTGGTATTATTGGCCCGTATGGTGTACTCCTCACAATAAGTCAGTGCCATTTGTATGGGAGCATTTTTAACAAACGGAGCATGCCACCCGTTTTTATATTCTTCTTTTAAATGAGTGACTTCAAATTCGGAAATATCTCTATCGTATTTTGCTGAAGTATGATGCGCATCTTCAAAAATCCCTTCATGAATGTGGTTAATGGTAAATTGTCCCGTTTCCTTGATATTTTCATACGTATGCCTTGGAACATCCGATACAGGTCTGAAAACGATACCCAGCAAAGGCGGGTTGGATCCAAGGTGGGTAACAGAACTAAACACAGCGACGTTGGCCGTGCCACCATTTGATTTGGTACCAATGAGATTTGCCGATTTGAATCCCGTGCAGCTGTTGATGAGATTAATTCGATATAGATGATCCAGTTGATCAAAATCTTGTCGCCGCAAATGTATCATGAGTGTTGTTGAAATTGATTAATTCGTATGTCTTTGGCCTTCAAGTCAAACATCAAGTTGTACAAGCCAAAGAACGTTCTATTCATGTAAATAAAATGTTTTGAACCTCTGTTGCTATTAAATTTTCGCAATTCGGTGTTTTGACTGTAACGTTCTGCCAATTGACCTATTTTATCAAAAAAAATAGGATCAGAAAAATCAAAAATATCATACTGAAAAGGAAGAGTAAACACAGAAAGAAGCTCGTGAAACATCGATGTGAAAAATAAAATTTCTTCCTCGGTGTCTGTTGGGGTTAATATCTCTAGTTCCTTAAGTTTTTCTGAAAACAGTGCCGAGTTTTGCAAAACGTCCTTATGTGCCAGTTCGAAGTATGGAGTGTAGAATGAATCGGGAATGGTTTTGATACAACCAAAATCTAAAACCACCAACTGACCGTGGTTATTAACTAAAAAATTTCCAGGATGAGGATCCGCATGAACCTTTTTTAAATTGTGAATTTGGTGCATGTAGAAATCCCACAATGCCTGCCCCAATTGGCTGGCTTTAGCCGTATCCGTATTGTGGGCAACAAATTCCGAAAGGTGCTCACCATCCATAAAATCCATAGTTAAAATTTTAGACGATGAATATTCTTCGTAATAGTCCGGAAATATCACATTGGGGAGGTGCTTGCACGCATTGGCAATTTCTTTGCTTTGCTTTATTTCCAATTGATAATTGGTTTCTTCGGTGAGTTTATCTTCAACTTCTTTAAAATATTTGTCTGAATCTTTTCCTTTAATGTTAAACATTCTTAACGCAATGGGTTTAACAATCGCAAGATCTGATTTTATGCTCTCTGCCACTCCAGGATACTGAATTTTGACAGCCAAAGATTTGCCATTTTTTCTGGCTTTGTGAACTTGACCAATGCTGGCTGCACTAACCGATCTGGAATCAAACTCGTCAAAGATTACAGATGGAGATTCTCCAAAATATTTTTTAAACGTCTTGATCACTAAAGGGGAGGATAGTGGTGGGACAGAAAATTGGGCTAACGAAAATTTTTCAACATAAGCGCGTGGTAGAATGTTTTTTTCCATACTTAGCATCTGAGCAACTTTAAGAGCACTGCCTTTGAGTTGCTTCAAACTTCCATAAATATCATCGGCGTTACTTTGGTTCAAATTGGCCTTGGCTTCAGCCTCAGTTTTAGTTAGTTTGTCACCATAATATTTGAGGTAATTTACCCCTACTTTGGCCCCGGTAGCAACGAGTTTGGAAGCACGCTGTAATTTTGAAGTTGGAATTTTATCGATGGATTTCACTAGCGAACACTCATTTTTTCTTTAAACAAAAACTTACCAAGATCAACCACGCTCTTTAGGGGTTTGGTTTCCATTAAATCGAAACTGGCAGCAACGGACTTTTCTATGAAAATGTCAGTTTTTTCAAAATCAGCGGAGCTGTCATCCAACCAAAATTTTAGGATAATCAGCATCTGAACCCAATAAGTTTCATTCACAACGCGATCCTTTAACTCATCAGCTTGTTTGTTTTTTATTTGAATAACATCGATGTTAAGTTCATCGGTGTAATCCAAAAATTTACTACGAAGCCCTTTCAGAACTTGAAGAGATTCCAATCGATTTTGATGACCATGTAAAGCTTCCAAAACATAACTTCTGTTGGCTGTGAGGTTTCCGAAAAAAGTAAAATAAAAACTCAAAAGTTGTTCTTTAGCAGCATAATTTTGGTACTCTTTACTTTGTTCTATCGTTTTTTTGGTGTTATCAAAAAATGCGTCAAAAATGGCTGCCTCTAAAGCTTTGAAAGTTCCAAAATGAGTGTAGAAGTCGGATTCCTCAAGGTCTAGTTTTTGGGTAAAGGTGAATACGCTTTTGGGTTTGCCATCGGATAAAACGGCTTTCATGTACGATTCGATGAAAAAATCTTTGGTGGGTTTTGTTTTTTTTGCCATGTTAGTGAGTTTGAAACAAAAATAAAACTTGTTCAATTTAAAACCTTAACAATTAAACAAACATTAACATTTCAAATGTCGTATTGCGTTTGAGTTTTTTTTTTAGCTTTAAAATCTCAAATCTACCGACATGTTAAAAAAAGTTTATGGCAGTGCGGTTTTTGGTATTGAAGCTCACACCATTACTGTTGAGGTAAATGTAACCAACGGTATCGGATACCACCTTGTGGGATTGCCTGATAATGCCATTAAAGAAAGCAACTACCGAATCGCTGCGGCTCTTCAAAATAATGGGTATAAAATTCCAGGAAAAAATATCATCATCAACATGTCGCCAGCCGATATGCGAAAAGAGGGTTCTGCTTACGATCTGACCTTAGCGGTAGGTATTTTGGCAGCTTCCAAACAAATCAAATCTGCCAGTTTAGAGCAGTACATCATCATGGGTGAGTTGTCTCTTGACGGTAGTGTTCAACCCATTAAAGGGGCGTTGCCAATCGCCATACAAGCACTTGGAGCAGGTTTCAAAGGGTTTATTTTGCCCAAATCCAACGCCAAAGAAGCTGCCATTGTAAAAGGTTTGGAGGTGTATGGTGTTGAACATATTTCGGATGTGATTTATTTTTTTGATAAAAATGTTCCTCTTAATCGTGTTGAATTTGATATTGAAAATGAATTTATTAAAGCGTTAGATCAACCCGAGTTTGATTTTTCGGAGGTGAAAGGTCAAGAAAGCATCAAACGGTGTATGGAAATTGCCGCCGCCGGTGGTCATAACATTATTCTGATAGGGCCCCCAGGATCTGGAAAAACCATGTTGGCCAAACGGCTGCCCTCTATTCTGCCTCCAATGACTCTCTTAGAGGCCTTGGAAACTACCAAAATTCATTCGGTTGTTGGCCGTTTACGCTCAAGTTCAGGCTTGATGATTCAGCGGCCATTCCGATCGCCTCATCATACCATATCAGATGTTGCGCTGGTAGGCGGCGGTCAGTATCCTCAGCCAGGAGAAATTTCGATGGCGCACAATGGGGTTTTGTTTTTGGATGAATTGCCAGAATTCAAGCGGTCCGTCCTCGAGGTTATGCGGCAACCTCTTGAGGATTTGGAAGTTACCATTTCAAGAGCCAGATTTACAGTCACTTACCCCAGCAGTTTTATGCTTGTAGCCAGTATGAATCCAAGCCCCAGTGGTTTTTTTAACGACCCCAGTGCACCACTTACGTCATCACCAGCTGAAATGCAACGGTATATGGGTAAAATTTCAGGACCGCTTTTGGATCGAATCGATATTCATGTGGAAGTTAATCCAGTTCCATTTGAGAAACTGACCGAAGAACGCCCTGGCGAATCTTCAGTAGTTATTAGAGAACGGGTAACTCATGCCAGACATTTACAAACTCAACGTTTTGAAAACTTGAGTTCAGTTCATTACAATGCCCAAATGCAAAGCAAACACATCCGACAATTCTGCAGCTTGGACGACCCCTCAAAAGCTTTGCTTAAAAGTGCTATGGAGCGGCTAAATTTGTCCGCACGAGCCTATGATAGAATTTTAAAAGTAGCACGTACAATCGCGGATTTGGAACATTCAGAATGCATAACAAATGTACACATTAGTGAGGCAATTCAATACCGAAGTTTGGATCGTGAGGGGTGGTTAGGGTAGTATTAAAGTTTTTATTTATATAAAATTTACAAATAATTGATTTACAGATATTTGATAAATTAAAATAGTAAAAATCTATAGCTATTTTTTTAGTATTATCCCAGCCATTTAAAAGCTTTCTTTATGGCCTTCAGCTTGTTGGTATATGGCGCATAGCGTAAAGGAATATCGAGCCAATTGGCTTTGATGGTTATCCCTTTTTGGTGCGAAAAAGTGTCAAATCCCAGCCGACCGTGATAAGCCCCAATACCACTTTCACCCACACCTCCAAAAGGCAATCTTGGGTTTCCAAAATGAATCATCGTATCGTTTATGGCGCCCCCACCAAAGCTGAATTTTTCTAGTAATGTTTTATAAAATTGTTTTCGATTTGAAAACACATAAAATCCAAGAGGTTTTTCATAACGATTGATGATGCGATTTAAATCCTCAGAAGATTCGTACTCTAAAATGGGTAGTATTGGGCCAAAAATCTCGCCCGCCATGACTTGGCTGTCCAGCGAAGGTTCGTCAATTAGCGTCGGTGCCATATAATGGTCCTTTTCATTAATTTCGCCACCAAAAATGACATTAACCCCCTCCAGCATCAGCGACAAGCGTTTTAAGTTTTTTGAATTTACAATCCGAGGATAATCATTTGAAAGTGACGCGTCTTTGCCATAAGCATTTAAAATGTCCTGTTTTAATCGTTCGATGAGTTTCGATTTAATGGATTTATGAACCAAAATATAATCTGGTGCGATACAGGTTTGACCGGCATTGACAAATTTACCCCAAACCAAGCGTTTGGAGGTTAATGTTAGATCGACACTATCGTCCACAATACAAGGGTTTTTTCCGCCCAATTCTAAAGTAACAGGCGTCATGTGTTGAGCCGCAGCTTTGGCAACTATTTTTCCAACTGGAACACTGCCTGTAAAAAAAATATAATCCCAACGTTCTTTGAGCAAAGCCGTTGTTTCTGATACCCCCCCTTGAACAACGCTAAGGTGTTGAGAATCAAATACGGATCCTAAAATATTTTCGAGAAGATGAGCCGTATTTCCGGTGAGTTCACTGGGCTTTAGAACCACGGTATTGCCCGCTGCAATGGCTGATATCACAGGAGCAATGGCCAGTTGAAAGGGGTAATTCCACGGTGCAATAATCAAAACGGTTCCGTAGGGCTCGTTGTAAATGTAATCTTTAGAAGGAAAATTGAGGGCCGCCGAGCGAACTCTTTTCGGTTTTGACCAATGTTTTAGATTTTTGAGAGTCATTTCAATCTCAGACATGACAATTCCAATTTCGCTGAAGTAGGTCTCAAATTTTGATTTTTTAAAATCCATATAAAGTGCTTCATAAATTGCATCCTCTCGAGAGGCGATGGCTTTTTTCAAAGCCAATAGCTTGGATTGTATGAATGAAATATCTCGGGATTTTCCCGTGTCAAAAAATTCTTTTTGATGCGCTAAAATTTCTTCAGGTGTCATGCTATATTGTGCTTGAGTAGGCATTCGTCCCATAAAATATCCTTAGGGGGCTGAGCTTCCAAATGTAAATTTAATTTCGAAACAGGGTGAACAAAGGCAATGGATTTTGCATGCAAATGGATTCCGCCATTCGGATTGCTACGCTTGAAGCCGTATTTCAAATCGCCTTTGATGGGGCTCCCAATGTGGGCCAATTGACTTCTAATTTGATGTGAACGACCCGTCTCAAGATTAATTTCAAGAAGGGTGTAGTTATTCAATTGAGATTTTATAGTGTAATGCAAAACGGCTTTTTTGCTGCCATCAACTTCTTTGTTGTAGACTTTTGTGGTGTTTGTTTTTGAATTTTTTTTCAACCAGTGGATTAGTGTGGCTTTCGAATCGGGTGGTGGATTTTGCACCAATGCCCAATATTTTTTTTCGATGGATTTGTTCTGAAACATGGCATTTATTCGGGACAGCGCTTTTGAGGTTTTGGCAAAAATTACAAGGCCTGAAGTGGGCCGATCCAAACGGTGGGTCACCCCCAAAAAAACAGCACCAGGTTTGTTGTATTTCTTTTTTAAAAATGCTTTAATAATTTCGGACAGTGGCGGGTCTTGTGTTTTATCGCCCTGAACAATATCTCCAACGCGTTTGTTAACCACAATAATATGATTGTCTTCGTAAACCGTTTGAAGGTTTGTAGCGTTAGAACTAATTCTGGACATGGCTAATACTGCTCGTTGGCATTTGGAAAATCCGAGGATTTTACATCGCTAATGTATTTCCCAATGGCTTCAGTCATTGAATCAAACAAATTCATGTAACGCCTTAAAAATCTAGGATTAAACTCGTTGGTCATTCCAATCATATCGTGCAATACCAATACCTGACCGTCCACGTCGTTTCCAGCCCCAATTCCAATCACTGGAACTTGAACCGCTTGGGCTACTTCTTTGGCCAGTTTGGCCGGAATTTTCTCCAATACTATAGAAAAACAACCCAACCGTTCCAACATTTTGGCGTCTTCGATAAGTTTTTTGGCCTCTTCTTCTTCTTTAGCTCTCACAGTGTAAGTACCAAATTTGTAGATGGATTGAGGGGTGAGCCCCAAATGCCCCATTACTGGAATTCCTGCATTTAGAATTTTTTTTATTGAGTCTTTAATTTCTTTCCCACCTTCTAATTTAACTGCATGACCACCGCTCTCTTTCATGATGCGAATGGCCGATCGCAGCGCCTCTTTGGAGTCACTTTGATACGTCCCAAAAGGCAAATCAACAACCACCAACGCACGATTAATGGCACGAACCACAGACGACGCATGATAAATCATTTGATCCAAAGTAATAGGAAGCGTGGTTTCGTGTCCAGCCATAACGTTGCTGGCCGAATCGCCAACAAGGATGACGTCAATGCCTGCTCCATCTACAATTTTTGCCATGGTGTAATCGTACGCCGTTAGCATCGAAATTTTTTCGCCCTGTGCTTTCATATCAACTAATGACTTGACAGTGACGCGTTTATAGTTGGAATTATTTGTCATTATTCACCAATTTTTTTGTAAAAGTAAGGAAAAAGTGCGGCACAAGTATGACAGCTTGTCAGATTTTCTGTCATGGCATAAAGATTGACATAATACAACCGAATTTAAACTTAAAAACGATTTTTAATTAAACTATATATTATGAGTAAAATTATTGGAATTGACCTTGGAACAACCAACTCTTGTGTTTCTGTGATGGAGGGAAATGAGCCCGTTGTGATTACCAACGCAGAGGGCCGTCGAACGACACCATCTGTCATTGCCTTTGTAGAAGGTGGTGAAATCAAAGTTGGTGATCCTGCCAAGCGTCAGGCGGTAACCAACCCAAAAAAGACAGTATATTCCATAAAACGGTTTATGGGTAACAAATTTTCGGAGTCAAGTCAAGAAGTTGGACGCGTCCCTTATAGCGTAGTTAAGGGCGATAACGATACCCCTCGTGTGGACATCGATGGCCGATTGTACACCCCTCAAGAATTATCTGCCATGGTGCTCCAAAAAATGAAAAAAACGGCTGAAGAATTTTTAGATCAAGAAGTTACAGAAGCTGTCGTTACTGTACCTGCTTACTTCAATGATGCGCAACGTCAAGCTACCAAAGAGGCAGGGGAAATTGCAGGTCTAAAAGTTCGCCGAAT
>CAJXUB010000017.1 GCA_913061125.1 uncultured Flavobacteriaceae bacterium | reverse complement strand
AAAATCAAAAAGAACGTCGATAAACTGTATTCTTTTGTGATATTTTCGACTTCTCCACCAACCGAGTGGGCCAATTTGTTTCCAATGGCTATGGCTAAATAATAGACTCCAAACATGACTGCTATCATCCGAGCCGGAACAAGCTTGCTTAAATAGGATAGCCCCATTGGAGATAAACATAACTCACCCAAGGTGTGGAATAAATAAGCTAACACTAACCATGCCATACTTAAGGTGGCTGTTTCGGCTCCGGCAGGAAGATTCCTGGCGCCAAAGGCTAAAAATGCAAAACCAATTCCTAAAAGAAATAGTCCTAAAAAGTATTTTACGGAGGCCGGCGGATTGTAGCGGCTGTCCCACCATTTGGTAAATAATGGTGCAAAAATGATGATAAACAATGAGTTTAGTATGGCAAACCAAGTGACTGGTACTTCAGTGCTAGTGGATTGGTATTCGGTGTACAGTTTAAAAATAACTATGGCCCAGACAATCAAGAAACTAAAGCCCAAAATAACATTCGAGATCCCAATGGTTTTGAAGGTTTTACGAAACAAACTCCAAAGAACATAGGTAATAATGAGCAACGGAACCACTGTTACAATTAAATCAATAAGTTTAAAAATATCAGCGGCATTCCCTTCTAAAAATCGGTCGGTGAAGTCTCTGGTATAAATGGGTAATGACCCTGCAGCTTGTTCGAAAGCCGCCCAAAAGAAGATGGTAAACAAACAAAATATGGTGAAGGCAATCATTCGATCGCGTTCAATTTTGGTATATCTCGGAATTCTAATTATAAGAAGAAGAATAAACGAAAGGGCTGCCAAAATTGCAAAAAACATAGAATCTTCTAACCCTGCAACTGTAAAGTTTAAGGTGTTTATTTGTCCTATTTGACTCAAAGGGTCATTAATAATAAAAATCAATGCAGATACTACAAAAACCGCTATAAGAATATAATCGATTGGCTGGAAAGTATTGAGCTTGACGTTGGAGTTAGCGTTTGACGTTTTATCATTTGTGGACGAAACGTTGCTGTTTTGTTTCTTTTGAGGTTTAGATCCTATGTCCCCAAACAGGGGTTGGGCATAATAAAATTGAAGCATTCCCAAGAGCATAAAAATTCCTGCCAAACCGAAACCGTAGCTCCATCCAATTTTCTCTCCAACCCATCCGCAGAGCATAATTCCGATAAAGGCCCCCGCATTGACTCCCATGTAAAAAATGTTGTAAGCCCCATCTTTTTTAGCATCATGGCCCTCATACATTTTTGATATTATGGAGGTCATGTTGGGTTTGAAAAATCCGTTTCCTAAAATCAAAAGGGTAATGCCTATGTAAAGGAACATGGGGGTCTCGACAGCCATGGCGGCGTGCCCAAGGGTCATCAAAAGGGCACCAATTACAACTGCCGTTCGGTAGCCAATTTTATTATCGGCAAGCCACCCGCCCACCAGTGGAGTGAGGTAAACAAACATGGCGTATGTCCCTAAAAGAGAGAGCGCCGCAGGTGTACTCCAGCCCCAGCCGGGATTATCGCCAGTAACAACGCCTGTTAAAAAGATAACTAAAATGGCGCGCATACCGTAGTACGAAAAACGCTCCCACATTTCAGTGAAAAATAATACAAAAAGTCCAGCGGGATGCCCCAAGACTTTGTTTTTAAAAATTTGACCTGTTGATGATTGCATGGTTAGTGTGTTTTATGATTCTAAAATTCTTTCGTTTTCTTCGACATTGTGGGTGAGTCGTTTTAGAGGTTTTAAAATGATGATAAACAGTGCTCCAATAATGACTGTAAATATTAAAATACCGAAGAAAATGGTGTACTCGCCGAAGTCGCTCGCTGCTTCTCCAACTATGCCAGCAACTTTACTTCCTAAACCGGTTGCAGCGAAATAGACACCCATCATAAGGGAAGCATACTTAACTGGTGTTAATTTTGTTATAAAAGATAATGCTACTGGAGACAAACAAAGTTCTCCGATGGTGTGGAATAAATAAGCCAATACCAGCCAAATCATACTTGAGGATCCTGACTGTTCGAATTCCATAGCCGCAAAAACCATGAACAAGAACCCAAAGCCCATGATGATTATTCCTACCGCCATTTTAAAAAGTGAACTGGCTTCTTTGCCTTTCAATTTTCGTTTGGCCCATATGGAGGCCACTAAAGTGGCAAAAATAATGATGAATCCCGCATTTAGACTTTGGAACATTACTGTCGGTATTTCATAACCCATAAGCACACGATCGGTATTGGTTTCGGTATATAAATTCATCAAACCGCCCGCTTGCTCGAAGGCGCCCCAGAATACTATTACCATAATGAAAGAGAGCAGCAGCACTAAGAAACGATCTTTATAAGCTTGTGAGTTTAACTCCTTGTATATCATCATTAATAATGCAATGATGGCTGTTAAAAATACGAATAACGGTCCATAGCCACGCTCCAGCGTTAACCAGCCGTAAACCGATAAGGCGAGTAGAACCAAAGTGATGGCTAACTGTGTTGGTGAATTGAAAAGTTTGCTGTAGAGTTTACCGTAGGAAATTTCATTAGGGTCGTCTTTCGTTTTCACAAAATTTCCGACATGGACTAGATATTTTTGTCCATAAATATAATTAATAAGCCCAATAACCATAACAATTCCTGCCAATCCAAATCCAGCGTGCCAGCCCCATTCCTTAACCACCAATCCAACAATTATTGTGGCTAACAACGAGCCCAAGTTTATTCCGATATAAAATATACTAAATCCTTTATCACGCCGAATATCGCCTTCTTTGTACAATCCGCCAACCATTGTAGAAATGTTTGGTTTTAATAGCCCAACTCCAAGAATCACAAGTCCTAATCCGGAGTAGAAAGCCCAAAGGTCTGTTAAGACTAAAACACCATGCCCCAGACATAAAATTATGGCACCATACAGAACGGCTTTTTTCTGACCAATCAGTTTATCTGCGATCATCCCACCAGGAATGGACATCACATAAACCAGCATGGTGTACCACCCATAGAGCGCCAAAGCTTCTTTACTGGTCCAGCCCAAACCCTCGCCTCGAGCGTCCTCTCCTAGTGTTGATGCGGTCATGTACAAAACCAAAAGGGCTCGCATTCCGTAGTAGGAAAAACGTTCCCACATTTCTGTTAAAAATAAAACATACAGCCCGATGGGGTGCCCAAAAAGCTGCTTTTGATTTTGAAGTTCTGTTGTGTTTGACATCGTTAATTGTATTTAATCTTGGTTGGTTAATTTATCCTTTAATTTTTTGTCGATTGGCATTCTCCTTTTTGGGTGTTTTTGGACGTTTGTCGCCCAATGTTTTTCCAATAAAATTGGTCATTTTTTTATACAAATGCAATCGAGTATTGCCGCCATAAATCCCATGATTTTTATCGGGATATATCCCCCATTCAAATTGTTTATCCGCTTGAATCAAAGCTTCCACCATGCGCATGGTGTGTTGCAAGTGCACATTGTCGTCGCCAGACCCATGAATCAGAAGATAATCGCCTTCTAATTTTTCAGGATAATTGAACGGTGAATTATCATCATATCCGCTCGGATTTTCTTGTGGGGTCCGCATGTAACGCTCGGTGTAAATGGTGTCGTAAAAACGCCAACTGGTTACAGGTGCTACGGCAATGGCCATCTTAAAAACACCGCTCCCTTTAAGCAAACAGTTGGTGCTCATGTGGCCGCCAAAACTCCACCCCCATACCCCAATACGTTCTGCATCAATGTAAGGCAATTGACCCAATTGTTTCGCAGCAGCAATTTGATCTTCAGTTTCGTATTTGACCAAATTCATATAGGTTGATTTTTTAAATTCAGCGCCTTTAAATCCTGTTCCTCGACCATCTACACAAGCAATGATATACCCTTGTTGTGCCAACATCTGATACCAGTAGTCGTTGGTTCCATTCCAACTGTTGGCAACTTCTTGAGAGCCAGGTCCAGAGTATTGATACATTAGTAAGGGATACTGTTTATTTGGATCAAAATCGACAGGCTTTATCATCCACATGTTTAGGTCGTTGCCGTTAACTCGAATGGTGCTAAATTCTTTTTTAGAAGTGTTATAATCGGCCAATTTTTCAGCCACCCTATCATTGTCAATTATACTTTTGACCAAGGCTCCGTCTTGCGCACTGTTTAAGGTGTACTCTGTTGGGGTTGTCGCATTAGAAAAAGTGTTTATAAAATACGAGAAATCGGCACTAAACGAAGCGGTATTGGTTCCCTCACTTTTGGTCAAACGAATTTTCTGTGTCCCGTCCAAGTTGATGGCATATACATCTCTGTTGATGGACCCATTTTCTACCGATTGGTAATAAATCCTATTCGTTTTTTTATCATAGCCGTAGTAAGCCGTTACGTCCCACTCGCCTGTGGTAACTTGATTGATTAATGATCCATATTTATCGTAATGATAAATGTGATTGTAACCATCTTTCTCGCTGGTCCATATAAAGCTGTTGTCGTCCAAAAAAGTAAGATTGTCGGTAACATCAACATAGGCCTTATCCACTTCGGACACAAGGCGTTTAGTCATTGTACTGTTGGCATTGATGGCCCACAGGTCTAATTGATTCTGATGGCGATTGAGGTATTGTGCACACAGAATATCGGCATCGTTGGTCCAGTTTATTCGTGGAATGTAAAAATCATTGTAAGATTTTTCGACCTCAACTGGATTGGAACGTTCTGTATTAAAATCATAGATGTGGAGTGAAACAACTGCATTTTTTTCTCCGGCTTTGGGGTATTTAAAAACCTGCTGCGTTTGGTACAGTTCCTGACCATAAATATCCATCGAAAATTCGGGCACATCTGTTTCGTCAAATTTTAAAAATGCTACTTTACTCCCATCGGCATTCCACTCAAAGGCTCGGACAAATGCAAATTCTTCTTCGTAAACCCAATCTGTTATTCCATTGATAATTTTGTTTTTTTCGCCATCAAAAGTAATTTGAATAGTTTCGCCCGAAATTAAATTTTTGATGTAAAGATTGTTTTCGAATCCATAAGCCACTTTCGTTCCATTTGGCGAAAAGGTGGGCTCTTGAACGCGCTCCTCTGATAGTTTCTCTAACGATTTTGTGTTTAAATCATAGATATAAAAAATCCCAAGAGTCGATCGGCGGTAAACGGGCTTTACCTCTGTGGCCAATAACAATTTGGTTTCGTTGTCACTAAGGGTGTAATTTGAAAAATACGCCACCCCTTCCAAATCTTTGGAATCGACAAGGGTTTTAATTTTTTTCAATGTTTTATAATCGTACACATCAACAGAAGTAGACCGTGTGTTACGGTTAAAATTTAAAACTGAATATTGAGTGCCATTTTTCAGGGAATGCAAGGCATCCATACGCTCGGTACGAAAAGCACCGCCCCAAATTTCTTCCAGGGTGATGGTTTTTTTTTGGGCAGAAATTAGTACAGAACAAGTTAAAAAAAGAATCGAGAGCAATGGCTTTCGGAACATATCAATGATTTAAAAATGATATCAATTTTACTAAAAAAAAATAGAAATACACAGTAATCGTCCGATTAATCTTCATTTTAACAAATGGCTTTTCATATAATAAAGAGAATAGTATCTTTGTTAATCAAATTTGAACTATGCAAAAGTTTGTTTCTGGATTTTCAAAATTTACCAAAGACGAGAAAATTAACTGGCTGATTTCCAATTATTTTAGTGGAAATTTGGATGCCAAAATCCTTTTGAAATCCTATTGGAATTCAGATCAAAAACTGCAAAAACTTCACGACGAGTTTATTGAAAATACCATATCGAATTTTTACATGCCCTTCGGCATCGCCCCCAATTTTCTAATCAATGGCAAGGTTTATACCATCCCAATGGCAATTGAGGAAAGTTCGGTTGTGGCAGCCGCCAGTAATGCAGCAAAATTTTGGATGACTCGTGGGGGATTTAAAACCGAAGTGCTTTCCACCAAAAAAATTGGACATGTTCATTTTTTATTTAAAGGACAACCTTCCAGTTTGCAATCGTGTTTTAAAAAACTTAAATCCCAACTGTTGGCATCAACTAAACCGTTGACTCAAAATATGGAACAACGCGGCGGCGGAATTTTAGATTTAAAACTTATCGACAGCACTAAAAAATTACCTCATTATTTTCAACTCGAAGCTACTTTTGAAACTAAAGACGCTATGGGGGCCAATTTTATTAACTCGTGTTTAGAGCAAATTGCCGATTCGTTTGAACAATTGACCAATTCTGGTGTTGATCTCGATGGGCATCAACCAAAAATCGTGATGCGTATTTTGTCGAATTATGTCCCCAATTGTGTGGTTCGAGCCCAGGTGTCTTGCCCAGTGAGTAAATTGACATTAAATGGGCATTTTGATGGGCAAGAATTTGCCGAAAAATTCATTCAAGCCGTTCGCATTGCAGAAGTAGAACCCTATCGAGCGGTAACCCACAACAAAGGCATAATGAACGGGGTTGATGCTGTTGTTATTGCCACAGGTAATGATTTTAGGGCGGTGGAAGCTGGAATTCATGCTTTTGCGGCTAGACATGGCCAATACTCAAGTCTATCGCACGCCAGCTTGGAAGACGGCAATTTTAAGTTTTGGATGGACATTCCATTGGCTTTAGGGACAGTAGGAGGACTAACAAGTTTGCATCCTATGGTCAAATTGGCTTTGGAAATGCTTGGAAATCCCTCTGCCCCGCAACTTATGGAAATTATTGCAGTGGCAGGATTGGCACAAAACTTTGCTGCCCTCCGATCACTAACAACTACCGGGATTCAAAAAGGCCACATGAAAATGCATTTGCTCAATATTTTGAATCAATTTGATGCCAATGAAAATGAAAAAAATCAACTAATTGATTTTTTTAAAACCAACAGTGTTTCGCACCGCGCTGTGGTAGAGGCCCTAAAAAACCTTCGTAACTGATGTCAACTTTTTACAGTCACGGAAAACTTTTAATCAGTGGAGAATATGCCGTTTTGGATGGTGCCAAAGCTCTGGCATTACCCACAAAACTTGGGCAATCGTTAAGAGTAACATCAATTAATAATTCAGAAATTCACTGGAAAAGTTTTGACCACCAAGGGAAACTTTGGTTTGAAACGACGTTTCAATATCCAGATTTCATACCCACCAACCGAAGTGAAATTGCCAAACGGTTGTCTGATTGCTTCAAAGCGATTGCCAAAATGCAACCCGATTGTTTTGAACACAACCCGGGTTTTGAGATGGTTAGTACTTTGGAATTTCCAAAAAACTGGGGGTTGGGATCGTCCTCAACTCTCATCAATAACCTGGCCCAATGGGCTAAAATAGATGCCTTTAAGTTGTTGAAAAAAACCTTTGGCGGCAGCGGGTACGACATCGCTTGTGCTCAAAACTCACATCCTATCGTTTATCAAAAACAGAGCGATAACCCTGTGGTGAGTGGCGTCACTTTTGATCCTCCTTTTAAGGATAATTTGTACTTCGTTTATCGAAATAAAAAACAAAACAGTCGAGAAGCTATCGCGGCGTATAATGCCCTGAAAAATTCCAAAAAAAATCATTATTCTGAAATAAATTCAATCACAGATGCGTTGTTGCACACGACCGCTTTGGATGAATTTGAAACCCTTATAACGAAGCACGAAACTATCATTGGTCAACTTATTCAACAACCCCCTTTAAAATCGACACACTTCCCCGATTACGGAGGAGCCATAAAAAGTTTGGGCGCATGGGGGGGCGATTTCTTTTTAGCCACGGGGCAAAATTCTGATATTCAATATTTTACAGAAAAGGGTTATGATACCATTGTACCTTTTGAAATGATGGTACTGTAAGCTTAAAGTAAAAAAAGGAACTGAAAAATCAGTCCCTTAAAAAATTTTTATCTTAATTTCTAGTAGAATACCGCTCTATTGTCTTTAATTTCAGCGGCATCTTTTAGCGCATCATACAACTTGGTATTCACAGCATTGGCTTTATTTTGACCAACACGGTTGGCAGACGGCTGATAGCTTGAAAGTGTTACGGCCGGCGTCGATTTTGTAACCTGAACGGCGAATACACCAGAGTTTCCAATAATCAAGTTAGAAGTTTGGCCTTCAGATAAACCAAAGGCAGTCCCGATAACCAGCGGCTCACGGCCAGCACCGGAAAGCGTGGGATTTTTCATGTTGACAGCAGCAGCAGATTTCACAGTTTGTCCCTCAGCAGATGCAATATCATCGAGTGTTGATGCTGAAATACGTTCCATAATCAGTTCAGCTTTCTTTTCTTTGCGAAGCTCAGGAAGCGCTGTAACAGATCCGCTCTCGACAGACATGAGACCTTTTTCGTTTATGGCCGTAACTTTAACCACTACAAATCCTCCTCCTGATGTATTGAAACTTTTGAAATCGTTCACATCTGTATCGTCTTCAAAAGCCCACCGTACAATGGCGCGTTGTGATCCAATTCCAGGAATGTTTTCGTCCAATGCTTTGACGCTACTAACGCTACGAACATCGTAATTGCTCTCTGTTGCAACGGATTTAAAATCAGCGTCAGCAACAGCAATTTCAAATTTAGATTTGTTTTTGAAAATCTCGTCAATTGTTTCAACTGAAGGTTCAATCTCTTGTGCAATTGTGGCCACTTTAAACGCATCTTGAGTTTTACCTTGATCCAAAACTTCAATCACGTGGTAGCCAAAATCCGTTCGTACTACTCCCAAACTACCCTTAGGGTTTTCAAACGAATACGCTTTAAATTCTGGTGCAAAACCATCGGTGTATGCAAATTCGATAACGCCCTCTTTTTCGTTACTTACTTTATCTGAAGAAAGCGATAACAAGGATTTGAATTTGGAACGATTTCGCCGTAGGACATTGTAGATACTGTCTGCGGTTGCTTTTGCTTCTGCATCCGTTTTGGTAACGGTTGCATCGGCGCGAACCCCTCCAACAAATGGAATTAAAATGTGACGTACTTTCGTGGAATCTGCAATCCCTCTTTTGGACACCATTTTGGTGAGTTTAAAAAATCCGTTATCCTTGTAAGGACCATAAATTTCTCCTTCGGAGAGAGCCGTAATTTCATCCGCCGTTTCAGAAGAAAATGCAGATCTAAACACGTAGGTATCGTTGTATTTTTGAGCTGAATTGGCATTGACAAACCCCTGGTTATCTGTGGTGTTTTTAAATCCAACAACCGTTTCGCTCAACTTCGAAACTTCATTATATTCCTCACGGTCTTCAATGAGGGTTTTAAGGTTTTCCTGAATGGCTTGCTCATCGCTTGAAGACGCTTCTTCTTTAAATTGAACAAATACCAAATCTCTCGATGCTTCTACCTCATATTGCTTTGGAAAACGTTTCATGTAAGCTTCCACTTCAGATTTTTTGATGTCAATAATACTGTCGGGAATGCTTGAATAGGGTATCTGAACGTATTTTAAATCGACTTTATCATTTTCGAGTTGGTGCTCCAACTCGCCTTCAGTTAGGGTCCCTGTCATTCCTGCTTTAACTAAATTAAAATACGTTTGTTGTAATCCAGTTATGGCAACATTTTGTTCGAAGTCCGTCCAAGATTTATAATTAACTGCGGAGCCGCCAAGAGTTGAAGTTTCTGGTGCAATAGCTTTTAGATTGGCAATAAATTCATTGAGTTTATCCTCATCAAAAAGACCTGCCTCGTTTTTAAATTCTTCAAAATTTCCTAAATTTTGTTCCAACAACTGACGCATGTAATCGCGCTCCACCGAAAGTCCCAGAGCATCGTACTGAGATTGCATTATTTTGGCTCGAACTTCGTTGTCCCAAACGCGATTCATGGCCTGAGTGGTGGTTAGTGAACCGCCAGACTGCCGCTGAAAATTTTCAACTTTTGCCATAAATTCGGCACGATCAATGTCCGTGCCATTTACCGTTGCAATGTTATTTTGATTCAACTCATCGGTTTTGAAAATGTCGGTGATGGTTCCAGAACCCGTTGAGAACACAAATGCGAATAAGGCCAAACCAATAACGCTGATGAGCGCAACGGGGCCAAGTGATCTAATTTTACCTAATAATGCCATGGTATAATTTCTCTGTTGATTTAATAATAGTGAGCGAAAATACCAATTTAATTTGAAATATTAAAGAGGGATTTACGTTTTATTGTTTTGAAAGAGTTTCAATTAATCGTCCCGATTTATTTTCAAAGAAATTAATTCAATTTTGGTGTTGGAAACCTCTTCAATGGTAAACTCAAATGCTCCAATTGTAATGGTCTGATTTTGGTCAGGAATCTCTTCAGTGTGATGAACCACGAGTCCGCCCAGTGTTTCATAATTTTCGTGTTCGGGCAACTGAAGTTTGTAGGTTTCATTGATGTAATCCACCTCCAAACGGGCTGAAAATAAAAATGCTGTTTCATCAATTTGCTCCTCTGTGAGCACCACCGAATCGTGCTCGTCTTCTATTTCACCGAACAGCTCTTCCACGATATCCTCAATGGTCAAAATTCCAGAAGTTCCTCCATATTCGTCCAAAACAACCGCCAAACTTTTTCGTTTTTTAGTGAGGACGTTTAGGATGTCTTTGATGAGCATCGTCTCTGGCACAAACTCAACTGGCATCAACATGGATTTGATGGATTTTGGGGTTTTAAATAAATCAAAGGCATGCACATAGCCCAAAATATCATCGAATGTTGTTTTGTAGACTACAATTTTGGAGTGTCCAGATTGGATGAAAAGGGTGCTTAGATTTTCGATTGAATCATGAATATCAATGGCCGTTAGTTCGGTTCGAGGAATCATGGCCTCTCGTGCTTTTACCTCCGAAAATTCTAATGCATTTTGAAAGATCATGATTTCGCTATCTACCTCATCTTGATCGGTTACTGACTCCATTTGTTCGCTAATATAATTGCCAAGTTCAACTTTGGTAAAGGCCAACTGAACTTCGTCGCCTTTGGTTTTAAAAATTGTTTTTAGAATAAAATCAGAAATCCAAATGACAAAAGTGGATAGCATGGAAAATAATACATAAAAAATGTAGGCCGGTAGGGCCAGTATTTTCAGCAACCGATTGGCATAAATTTGAAAAAATACTTTGGGTAAAAATTCGGCGGTGACCAAAATAACAATGGTTGAAATTATGGTTTGTGTGAGTAGACTCAATTCGTCAAAAAGATAGTGAAATATGAGGTAATCGGAAGGGAGCTGACTGGCAAACCAATCCATCAAAACATCGCCCATGTAGAGTCCATACACTACCAAAGCTATGTTGTTTCCAATGAGCATGGTTGCTATAAATTTGGAGGGCTTTGCGGTGAGTTTTTTAAGCAGCTTTGATAAAAATCCTACTTGTTTTTTTTCAATCTCAATATGGATTTTATTAGAAGACACAAAGGCAATTTCCATCCCCGAAAAGAAGGCTGATAGCAATAAACTGATAATAATAATGACAGCGTCCGAAGTCATTTCGTTACAGTTTACCGCGGTCCTTAAATCGTTTTTGATACTTCCTTCTGAAGAAGAAAATAAAGACCGCAAAGACTGCTAAAAACAAAGACAAATATGCACCGCTGCGGTCGTTGTTCCATGTGGTTACGGCATCATAAGTTGCAAAAACGGCAAATATGATGTAAACATATTTAAAAACTGATAAAAACTTCATGGGTGTATTAAACTAAAAAAGGGTTTGATTAGTGTAAAGATACTGATTATTCTTCAATGTAAATACGGCCTGTGACTTCCAAAACTTGAGCGTTAGTAAAATCTTGATTGGCATCAAATCCATTGCCGTTGGTGATGTAGTCCTTGGTTCTAAATTTTACTGGATTATTTGTAAATAACCACTTTTTCTTTTGGTCATAATACAGTTGTTCCGTGAACAATGTATCATTTGTTGCAGTAGTCAGAACAACATTACCTCTGAGATCAATAAGGTCGGTTTTGTTATAAAGTACGGCTTGGTTGGATACCACAGTGCTGGCTTGGTTGTTATCGTCCAATAACGTCAAATTTATTCCTTCGGGGAATTCATAATACGGAAAATCTAAATTTGAAAAATTAATCATTTTTGGACTTACAAGAACCGTGGTGAGCCTGCCAGAATCGGTGTGTTTTGTATTGATATTTTCTGCAATGGACACGGGGAGCAGGGCAGAATTGGAGGGGCCTTGAATTTTATCCAGTCTTTTGTTGCACGAAAAAAGCACCGCTCCCAAAATTAGGATCGCAGTGCTTTGTGCTATGCTTTTTGATGTTTTTCGCATTAGAGGTTTGGTACGGTCACGCTGCGCTGAATCCAACACCCAACACTAATGGATTGCCCCGCACGACCAGAAGAAAATATCTCGCTTTTCTGTGGTGCTTTGGCATTAAAATTGGCAATGGATTTTGCTGCATTTTTCTTCATATTAGGATCCACACGTCCCGCTTTTGCTGCTTCGCTAGCAGCCAACCAATATACGGCTCGTTTTGAGAAATTATCAGTACCACAATTGTTGGCACTTTTGGCGTACATGGCAGCAATGGCTAAGTAAGCTCGCCCCATACTTGGGTTAAACTTCAGTGCTTTTTGGTAATAGTTTCTGGCTTGACCGTAACTGCCTCTTCTCTTGAAACTTGTTGCAATTTTGAATAATATTTTGGCTTTAGCAAAAGGGTCTGTTTCTAATTCCACTGCTTGGTTGTAGTAACCCAGTGCATCGCTACTTTGGCCGGCTTTTTCTTTCAATAACCCTAAATAAAAAGCGGTATCTGCATTGGGTTCAAGGTTATTTTTTTGTTCTACAATTTGCACAAACAAAGGGTCGTCATTACATCCCTTGGCATACATTCTGTTCATGGCACGCTGGAGCCATATACCGTCATTTTTGAATGTTTCAAAGTCTCTGGCGTAAAGCGGTATTAAGTTTTCGCAGTTGGCCCGAGACCCTAGTTTTGTATCGATACTGGAAGATATCTGGTCGTAGGCCTTGAGGTAGCTGTTGTAAGATTTTAATTTTGATGCCTCTGTTCTACTAAGTTCTTTGGGCTCGCCATCTTCATTTAAAAATGCATTTCGTTTGTTGGTATAGTTTTTAACCTCATTTTCTACTTTTTCGGTTATGACTTCGTATGTATTAAACAAATCTTGAGCCGGTAACTTTCCAGCGTCGTACATGTCCACCACCAATGAGAAATAGGTGTATAGACTCTTTGGATTCGTAAAGGTTTTGGCATCTGTATTGTAAGCGTCAGAGAACGAGGTGTAAAGCTGATCTTTAGTTAAATCCAAAAGTTCTCTGTTGTCGTACTGCAACTGACAGGCTTTTGCCATGTAAGTTCCTTTTGGGGTAACTGAAGGAAAAAATTCCGAACGCTGCTCCCACAACTTTAACATGTCGTTAATGTAACTTACTTTGTCGGCTTGAGGAGCGGTTTTGATTTTATGCTTTAAAATGCGCTCGCCATACACAAAAATAGCTTTGTTAAAGCGCGGATTTCTTTGACGCAACTCCATCCATGGGGTGTAAGCCGCATCATAATTTTTTGATTTTACATATTCGCTAAAAATAGACAAGGCCTGAAAATCTTGTTCATTTTGTGCCCATGTTACAGACACCATTGTTGTTAAAAATGCGATTAAAAGTGAAATTTTAGTTTTCATGCTCCGAAATAATATTTTTAATTAATTACAATTTATTGTATTAAAATCTTTGTTTAGTTAAATTTTCGTTTTTCAAACCAGCGGTCATTTAATGATAAACTGATGTTGACATTAAAAAAGTTTTCTTGAACCAGTTCTGATGCTGTTGTGCCTCGTTGTCCGATTTCAAAAGCGACATTGGCGTTGGAAAACAATCGCCCCACTGGTACTCCTACTCCAAAAGATATGCCAAATTCTTTGATGGATTCATTATTTACCACTAAACCGGTTTGTTCAAAGCGTACACCTGCTCTGTAAACCACGCGTTTCCAATAGTTATTAAAAGAATCGTACTTTGGGATAAAAAATCCGCCAAAAGAAATGGAAGAGGCGTCTTCAAAAGTGGTGTTGTCTATGTCGATGAACCGATTTGAAAAATTGGAGGCCTCCAAAAATGTGAAATCCACTCCAACAAACCATTGCAATGGGCGTCCAATTCCAATACCCAAGGTAGTTTTGGACGGCAAGGATAAACTGGTTTCGTGCAAATTTTGGGCTTCTAAATCCGTTTCAATTGTATTTATGGTGTATTCTTTATCGTTGGAGTCAATTGAAATGGTGGATAAGTTACTGGAGTTATCAGAGGTTAAATTTGCTTTTGGGCTGTAGGCCGCAGAGGCCATAAGCTCCATATTTTTCCCAATTTTTTTTTGAAAAATCATTCCTAAATTAAGTGAAAACCCGCTTAAATCCGAACGCTTAGACTCTCGGCTTTGGTATTGTAACAAATCGCCCTGACTATTATACCCAAAGGCGATACTGGTATTGGATATTTTTCCGAAATTGTACTGAGCATCAATCCCAACCTTCAGCGATTTCAAAACTTGATACCCTAACCCCAAAAATACTCTATTAATTCCGCCTTCTCCACGATAGCGGTTCGAGATAGACCCCTCTTCGTTTCTTGATTGAAGTTTGTAGCCCACGTTGGAGTAAGGCATTAAACCAAAACCAACTCCAAGTTTTTGCAAAGGGAAAGCCACTGCCAAATAATCTACAGAAGAATTTCCTGAATCATCCGAAGCTGAAGAGGTTTTTAAGGTGGTGGATGAAAAACTTGTTCCAATGGTATATTTAACGGGTCGGGCCTCATTGTTATAAAAGGCCAAATTGGAACCGCCATACGACGCTGGATTTCTCAAGTTAATGTGAATACTATCGGAGTAAACACTTAGGCCTCCCATCGCTTTATTTTCTACAGTACCTTTGAATTTAAGGCTACCTATTCCATAAAATGAGTAGGGCGAACTTGTTCCTTGTTGCGCTGAAGCGATGCTTGAAAACACAACAATCAGACAGGTCAATATTTTTTTGGTCATTTTTCCGAATTAAGTTCCAATATGTGATTAAGTCCTTCTAAAAGTAAATTTGAGACCGCAAATATGCTAATTTTTAATTGCTTACACAAGAAATCACGGTCTCCTCCTGTCATAACAACGGTCAGTTCAGGGAATTTGTTGCGGTAGACCCCCACTGTCCCCTCAATTTCTTGCAGCATTCCATGAACAATTCCAGAATGAATTGAATCCTTAGTCGTTTCCCCCATTACAGAACGAGGAACCTCGGGGCTCAAATGCGGTAGTCTTGACGTTTGGCTGCTAATAGCCTGATATCGCATTCGAAGACCCGGTGAAATGGCCCCACCCCAATATTGGGATTTGACATCTACAAAGTCAAAGGTCATGCAGGTCCCGGCATCAATAATGAGCACATTGGTTTTGGGATATTGGTTAACAGCACCAGATGCTAAAGCCACGCGATCCAACCCTAACGATTTAGGAGTTTTGTACAAATTTTTAAACGGAAAATTAAATGTATGATCTAACTTTTGCACAACACATTGAGCTGAAAGTTTTTCAATAATTCCAAGATTAAAATCAGAAACAGCTGCTATTAATGCACGATTTATGGATTGGTGTTTTTCTAAAATACGATCTACGGAATGTTCCAACTGATCGGCAGTCGAATTAAACGATTCCACCAAATAATCGCCTTTAAAAACTGCCATTTTTACAGTCGAATTTCCAATGTCTAAAACAAGATTCATAACAAGAATAAAGGGGTAAATTTACAAAACCATTTTTTTAAAAATTTACTTTGGGGAAACTAAAATTGCATTATATTTGCAGTCGCATTATGCGGGGTACCTTAGCTCAGTTGGTAGAGCAACGGACTGAAAATCCGTGTGTCCCTGGTTCGATTCCTGGAGGTACCACACAACCGTAACTGATAATTTAGTTGTCAGTTGCGGTTTTTTTTTGATATTAGCTTTAACAAATCTTAAAAACCCAAATTTTGACACATGATAATAACAGAAAACTTAACCAAAACTTATAGCGGCTTCACCGTGGTTAACAACATTTCCTTTTAGGTTAATAAAGGAGGAATATTTTGTTTTTTTGGAGCTAATGGCGCAGGAAAATTTACAACAAAACACTATCAAAATTTACCAAAATTTGAACACAAAAACAGGTTAGAGCAAGAGTTTTGGATCACCTTTTTGACTCTACTATTATTTAGTACAATAATGATGGTCTTTGGGCTGAAACGCCAAAGGGACAAAACTTTTACCATGTAAAATTTAAGAGCTACAACCCTATATATTACGCCATCACGCTCTGCAATTAGTGCATGCACCGTTGATTAAAACTTGAATTGATTTTACGTCGTGGGTTGGTATTTCAGGAATGGTCATTTTTACTGGCAAGCAATCTACTTTTCCGCACACTGTGCACTGAAAATGTGGGTGTATATCCGAGTGCTTTGTTTTTGAACAACCGCTACATTTGGCGTACCATTTAAGACTATTTACACCCAAAAACGAATGCAATACACCATCGTCCTCCAAATTATTTAGCACCCTATAAATGGTGGTTTTATTTAATTTAGAAGATAGCCGATCAACAAGTTCAATAACAGAAATGGCCTCTGAACCGGATTTAAATTGATCCAGCAACAAATCCACCGATTTTGTTTTTCTTACTACACCCATATCGCAAATTTATTAGAACTCAGTTGCAATAACAAATTTTTTATTATTTTTGATATCCAGTCATAAAAACAAATTATTTTGAAAGTTACTCTTAATAATCCTGATATCTTTGGTGCCTTAGCCAGCTCCCTTTGTATTGTTCATTGCTTAGGAACGCCACTACTGTTTTTTTCTCAAATTTGTTTAACTGACGATGGTTGTAATTCGGCACCAATGTGGTGGCAAAGCATGGATTATTTGTTTTTAATAATTTCATTTGTCGCCGTATATCGATCTTCGAAAACCACCAATAGCAACAAAGTTAAAACGGCATTTTGGATGACCTGGACACTTCTTTTTTTCTGCGTTTTAAATGAAACCTTGGATTTTATTTATCTTTCAAAATCTGTGATGTATACCACAGCATTTTTATTGGGCGGATTGCATCTCTATAACCTAAAGTATTGCCGATGCGAATCAGACCAATGCTGCACCAAAAACACCCATCTTCCTTTTGATGGTTTATAGAAACGTAACGCTACCTTAACCAACATTTAGCTTGAATTTATTTTATTGTTAATCTAAATTTCAAATTTATAGCCAAATGGAATACAGCAGAAGAAAATTCATCTCCTTTTTAGGAAAAGCTAGTTTAGGTGCCCTGTTGGTGCCGCCTTTTTTAATGGGTTGCACAACCAACTCATCCGTTAAAATAAATACATTATCCAAAGCCCGTTTACAGCAACTGAAAGACTTTGTCCTAAAAAATCTATCACCCTCCAAGAGAGACGATTTACTGCTAACCGACGGATTGGAATATCAAATCGTGCTAAAGTGGAACGATAAAATAAGTGAAAAAGACACCTTTGGTTTTAATAACGACTTCGTTTGCTTTATCCCATTCGATGAGGACCAACCAAACGATGGGCTGCTGTGGGTCAATCACGAATACATCAATTCGCTTTTTGTTTCAAATTATAACTTCAGAAATCCAAATGAAGAACGTACTGTGGAGCAAATCAATAAAGAAATGTATAATGTCGGCGGAAGTATTGTACGTATCAAACAAGAAAATGGCGTTTGGAAAGTTGTAGAAAACGATCCGCATAACAGAAGAATTACCGCTAAAACGCCAATAGAATTAAATTGGGACACCCCCATCAATGGAACAACCACTGCAATCGGAACTCTTGCAAACTGTTCAGGCGGAATTACGCCTTGGAACACTTTTTTGACTTGCGAAGAAAATTACGACAGTTTCTACGGCGAAACCGTTTACGACGATAGCAACCTACCTAAACGTGTTTCCAGTAAATACTACGGCTGGGAAAAATTTTACGATCATCCGCCAGAACATTACGGCTGGGTGGTCGAGGTGAATCCAAAAAATGGAACAGCTCAAAAACACATTGCACTAGGGAGGTTTGCTCACGAGTGTTGTACCCTCTATGAATTGGAAGATAATCGGATTGTGGCTTACTCTGGAGACGATAAAAATGACGAGCATTTATATAAATTTATTTCTTCAAAACCACGATCCTTGAAGGAGGGAACGCTGTATGTGGCCGATACTGTAAATGGAACCTGGTTGGCTTTGGATTGGAAAAACAACCCCATTCTAAAAGAAAAATTTAAAGATCAGACTGACGTTTTAATCCGAGTGAGAGAAGCATCAAAATTAATTGGAGCCACCCCACTCAACAGACCTGAAGATATAGAAATTGACCCTTTAACTGGCAACATCCTAGTAGCATTAACCAACAACACACCCAAAGGCGATTTTCACGGTTCAATTCTAAAACTTGAAGAAACTAATGGCGCTTTTGATGCCTTAACTTTTCAGGCATCCACTTACAAAGCTGGTGGAGAAGACAATGGATTTTCATGCCCAGACAATCTCGCTTTTGATTTGTCGGGCAACTTATGGATGACTTCAGACATGTCGGGCAGTGCCATGAACAAAGAAGCTAGCCCCTATTTGCCCTTTAAAAATAACAGCTTGTTCGTAATTCCAAGATACGGTGAAAATGCTGGTAAAGTCATCAGAGTTGCATCGGCACCTACGGATGCTGAACTGACAGGCCCATGGTTTTCTCCAGATGGAAAAACATTGTTTTTAAGTGTTCAGCACCCGGGCGAACAAACCAAAGATTTAAAAAATCCTACAAGCAGATGGCCATTTGATGGTGATAATACGCCCAAGCCCTCAGTGGTTGCAATTACAGGCGATTTGATTGAAAAGATGAATTATTTGAACCAAATTGAGTGCTAAAAGCAGAAAAAATCTTCGCCTCGATTAATGAATGATTCTACGACCAGTTTACAGCTTTAAGTGTTCTATCATCGCTTTGGTGAGCTCTTGTAAATTAAATTTTGGTTCCCAGCCCCAGTCCTTTCGGGCCTGAAAATCGTTAATACTATTAGGCCAACTGTCTGCAATTGATTGTCTAAAATCAGGGTGATATTCTATTGAGAAAAGAGGGTAATAAGAACGTATAGAATTAAAAATTTCCTCTGGTGTAAAACTTATGGCCGAAAGATTATAAGATGTTCGAACGGTTAGTTTTTTGGGGGCACAATTCATGATTTTAATGGTGGCCTCCAGGGCATCGTCAATGTACATCATGGGGAGTTTTGTACGGGCTTCCAGAAAACAGCTGAACGGTTGGCCCTTTACCGCCTTATGAAATATATCAACGGCGTAATCGGTGGTTCCCCCGCCAGGTAAGGATTGCCAACTAATGATTCCGGGATACCTCAAACTTCTAACATCTACCCCAAAATTATTGTGATAATAGGCACACCAATCCTCTCCTGCTGCTTTTGATATGCCATAAACACTTGTCGGCTCCATGAGAGTTTGTTGAGGCACATTTTCCTTTGGCGTTGTGGGACCAAAAACTGCGATACTTGACGGCCAAAAAATAGTTTTTACATACCCCGCCTTGGCTAAATTTAAGATGTTTAAAAGAGAGGATAGGTTTAGATTCCACGCTTTCTCCGGGTGCTTTTCGGAAGTAGCACTCAGCATAGCAGCCATAAGATAAACAGTATCCACATTGTGGCGTTTGATGCTGTTTAAAATCTGTTGGTAATTGGTAGCGTCTATGAGTTCAAAAGGACCATCGGTAAGACGGTTGTTTTTGTCGTGTTTGATATCACTTGCAATGACTAACTCGTTGCCATAAATTTGTCTCAATTTTTGAGTTAGAGGGGAACCAATTTGACCTAATGCACCAAGAATGAGTATTTTTTTTTGATTCATTTTTTAATTTCTGAGATAAAAATACCTCAAAATAACATTAAACTACTGTTGTGAAATTAACAATTTTTTTTAGCTATCCCGCGATTTTTTTATGATATTTGCTCTCATCTAGCCGATTTTTTGTTTTATGAGAAATTTTACAACAATTATAATTATTGGGCTATCGGCATTGCTAATCCAATGCGAAACCTCAAATCAACACTCGGAAGTTACAGCTGAACAGCCCGTATTGCGATCGTCGACTGGAATCAAAAACCCCATTTTGAACCGCATGGTATCCATTGAGCTTGATGACGCTGTGGTAAAATTTATAGATCAGTGGACTTCATTTTTTATTTTGAAAGGGGAAGTTGATAATATGATCTCAAATAATCCAACCCTTTTTGATAAAACTCCAAATGACATAAAACCCATTTTTGATAATTTGGACATAGGAATTCCAGAACTGTTTGACAATAGCGCCATTTGGGCTCGATTCAAAGTATTGGAAACTGAAGTGTATAATTACAACAACCAAATATCTACAAACAACAACTCCATTGAGGGCCTAAAATCGAACCAAGATAAAATAGTAACGGCCTATTACAACCTTGTCCTCCAAATCAATAAAATCCATGAGAAATCTACTCAAATTGAATTTAACTAATTTAAGTACGATAAGACATGAGAAACATTATGTGTGTAATGATGCTCACAAGCATAACATTTGCATTTTCACAACTGAACTTTACAGCCCCATGGGTTAAAGATGCTAGAATTTATGTTGACGGAAAAATTAATTTTCAAGCTGTTGTAACGGCAGGAAATGCCTATTGGAGCAACAGAGATAAAAATGCCAAAGGAAGTGGTTACAAACCTTTTAAACGCTGGGAGGCCTATTGGCAGAATTTCGTGGATGAGAACGGTTTGTTGCCCTCAACTGCTGAACTTTGGGGAACTTGGTTAGAAAAAAATAAAAGACCTCAACTAAGAACCTCATCACAAACAATGACAGATCAAAGCAATTGGATTTCTCTTGGCCCAACCGACTTTTTAAATCGTCCAACTTCGTATCTGAATTTGGGTCGTGTCAATTGCATCACCCCACATCCAACCGACAATGATATTGTTTATGTTGGAACTCCATCTGGCGGTATTTGGAAATCTGTGGATGGTGGTCTGACGTACGCCCCTCTTTCTGATGAATTACCTCAAATCGGAGTTTCGAGTATTGCAATTGACTACACCAATCCTAATACCATTTATATCGCCACTGGCGATGATGATGCAGGCGATTCATACAGTGTTGGAATTTGGAAATCCACCAATGGTGGCGCCACATGGAATCAAACAGATTTAAACCCAACCAACTCACCATCTCGTATTTACGAATTGGAAATTCATGCTACAAACCCCAACGTATTATGGGCTGCAACCAATGGTGGCGTATATAAAACTTCAAATGGAGGAACAAATTGGACACAAACACAAAGTGGAGCGTTTCAAGGAGTGAAACAAAAACCAAACGATCCTGATACAATATACGCCATAACAGATTCTCAATTTTTTAAATCTTCTGATGGTGGAGATAGTTTTGGGGTCAGTGGTTTTGGTCTTCCATCGGATTCTGCGCGACTGGTTATGGATGTCACTCCAGCCAATGAAGAGCTGGTTTATGTCGTGGCTAGCACTGGAAATTATGGCTTTGAAGGGGTTTATAAATCTACCAACAGTGGAGGAGGTTTTACAAAAATGGATAACACGACCGATATTTACGAAAGTAATCAGGCCTGGTACGACCTAGCTATGGCAGTTTCAGATACCAATGAAAACGAGTTGTATGTGGGAGTTCTTAACGTTTGGAAAACTAGTGACGGTGGCGACAGCTTTACAAAATTAAACAATTGGTATGTTCGAGACGCCGCTTACACGCACGCCGATATTCACTTTCTGAAATTTTATAATAACGAATTGTACGTTGGTTCAGATGGTGGATTTTTTAAATCCACAAATCAAGGCACTACGTTTACAGATTTTACTGGTGATATGGCCATTAGTCAGTTTTACCGGGTTTCAGTTTCCAAACAAAATTCTAATAAAATTGCAGGAGGCACTCAAGATAATGGTGGGTTTGGTTTTTTCAACACTTGGAATAATTACCACGGCGGGGACGGCATGGAAAGTGTGATTGATCCTAATAACGACAACCTATATTATGGATTTATGCAATTGGGGCAGAATTTATTTGTAAATTCCAACTCGGGGATGTCTGGTACCCAAAGCTACTCAGGACCAACTAACGGCAATTGGATTACCCCATTGAGTATTAACAAAGACAGTGAGGTTTATGCCGGTTACAGCAGCTTATACCAGTTTGAAAACGGTGCTTTCACTGAGATTTCACCCAGCTTCGGGACCAATATTGATGTTCTTGAATTGGATGCTATTGATTCTGACATCATCTATGTTGCCACCAATCAAACCTTACACAAAAGTACAGATCGAGGGGTGAGTTTTGTTAGTCTAGGCAATTTCCCAAATAACATCACCTCTATTGAAGTTCATAACAATGACAACAACATCCTTTATGTAACCACAAGAGGTGGCAATGGCAAAGTGTATAAATCATCCGATCAAGGCGCTTCGTTTGAAGATATCACTGGCAGTTTACCTTCTGTGGTTAAAAATATCATAAAACACCAAATGGATACGCCAAGTAATGTGATGTATCTAGGCACAAGTTTGGGCGTCTATCGCCGTGATGATAACTCTAACGAATGGTTACCGTTTGAAGTCAATCTACCAAATACATCTGTAACCGATTTAAGCATCAATATCCCTGACAATCAAATCGTTGCATCCACTTACGGGCGTGGCATCTGGCGAAGCACCATGCCCAGCGCTTCATTAGCTGCAGATGATGTTAAACTTGTTAGCATCGAAAATCCGGATGAATCCTCAGTATTTTGCGGAGAAATTACACCACAATTGCGCGTCAAAAACAACGGACAAAATACCATTACACAGATTGAAATTTCATACAGTATTAATAGCGGAACTTCCAATACAGAAATTTGGAACGGTTCTATTGAATCCCTTGAAGAAGTTTTAATTGACCTCCCAAATTTAGATGTAAATTTTGGAACAAGCACCATTGATGCCTCTGTTGACATTACTAATGATTATTACAATTCTAACAATAGTGCTTCAATTAGTTTTAGCGTCAATAAAACAGCCATGACACAGGTCGTAAATACTTTTGAAACACTTGCTGATGATCTATTGGTAGTCGCAGAAAGCGGAAGTTTAACCTGGGAACGCGGTATTCCATTTGGCACTCAACTTAACACAACGTCGTCTGGAGAACGAGCTTATGCGACCAACTTAGGAGGTAATTACCCCGATAACACAAGATCATTTCTCTACACGCCTTGCTACGATTTAACAACCCTTGGAGATCCCATTCTAAAATTTGATATGGCTTTTGATATCGAATTTGACTGGGATCTTCTATACATGCAATACTCAACTGACTCGGGTCAAAACTGGATACTTCTTGGTAGTGAAAGCGACCCAAATTGGTACAACAGTTCAAGAATATCTGGAGATGGTATTGCAAGCAATTGCTACAATTGCGTTGGTGGACAATGGACAGGAACAAACACAACAATGCAAGAATATTCTTACAATTTGGCCGCATTATCAAACCAATCGAACATTATGTTCAGATTTGTTCTACATACAGACGAGTATGTCAATGAAGAAGGCGCTGTAATTGACAATCTTGTCGTGGAAGGAACAACACTAAATACAACAGAATATGAACTGGAGCAAATTGCCGTATTTCCAAATCCCTCAAATGATATTTTTAATATTCGAGTTCAGAATCTTCCGAATTATAAGCTCATTGTAAGAGACGTGACTGGAAAATTATTACTTGAAGTTTCAAATACAACTGGAGCATCAAATTACAAACTTGACTTAAGTGAATTTGCCAGTGGAATGTACCTTTTAGACATCGAATCAAACAATAAACGAATTACCAAAAAACTTTTAAAAAATTAAATTCTGCCACGATTCAAATGACTACTGTACAAACCATCTAAACTAAAAAAAACCGCAGTTTTGCGGTTTTTTTTATGAGGATTTGCTATTCTTTAGTGAGACTCCCCCTTTGATTTTCAATGGCTGTTTTGGCTAAAGTGGCCAAATTAAACTGAGGTGCAGCTGCCAAAGCTTCATCCAGAATGGCTATAGCGGCATCGTGATTTGTGTTTGGGTTTTCTCTGAATTTTGCAATAGCTCTTAAGTATAAAAAACCAACTTTTAAGGGAACCTGATAAGGTGACTGACTTTCGTAATAGGGTTTCATCATGTCCTCAGGACTATTGGCAATACCATATGTTATATTCAAACCTGCACCCGCGAGGTCATCGGTTTGAATTTTCAAATCGGCCAACTCATAAGCCAGACTGGCACTGGGTCTGCGCTGAAACAACAGCTCGTAATGTTCCAAAGCACGTACCGGTTCGTTCAAAGATTTTAAACAAACCGCTTTCACCTCAACAGCCATATCGGTGTCCGCTTCGTTAGTTTGGACGCCGAGGATGCTCAGGGCTTGAACGTATTTACCCTCGTTCATATAGTAGGCCGCCAAAGTATCCTTACGGGCCACATTGGGTTCCAAAATAACCAAGTGATTCAATGCATTTATTATCCCCTGAGCATCGGCCGTTTTTTTCATTTGAGCATAATATGTTTTGTAATGCTTGACTAAATCGGTATGGGATTGAGCATTGGAAAATATGCTAAAACAAGTTGCAAAAATACAGAGGGATAAAGTTTTCAATTTCATGATTTTGATGTTAAAATACCAAAAGTAATGGATTTTTTTAAACGGTTAAATAAAAAAAGCATCCTCATGACAAGAATGCTTTTTCAAATTAACCAATTTAACTTTTAAAAAATGTAGTAAAAAGTATTACTGCTGTAAAAGTATGCCAGATGTTTTTGACTTGCAAGGGTCATGTAACAAACGGCCATTTGACGTAATAAACGGCCATTTGACGTAATAAACGGGAAAATTTTGGTGTATAATTAACACACAGGGATCAAAAAAAATTGCTTTTATGCTCCTAATTCAATTGAAAATTACCCTCACCATAAAAAGACAACGGTGGCACCCCATCATAAGCTATCATGGACGCGTGGTTTAACTCGAAAAAAAACACCTTCCTAAATTCATGTTTTTTTTATAACTTCGTGATTTACAGTAAATTAACTAATTTTGAGGATGGCATCTTTAAATCCATCAATGGCAGTTCTTGGGCCCCGAAAAGCAAAGCATTTGCTTCGGCGGAGTTGTTTTCATTACAATAAAATAACATTGGATTATTTTGCCACACTAACTCCCACGCAAGCCGTTGAGGAATTGGCACAAGAACCTACCTTGTTTTGGGAGCAACCCTACGATTGGAAACCGAACAATGCCACTGGTATTGCAGATGATTTTTGGCTGAATGACCCTTTTACCTCCGCTGATGATTTCCCCGACGGTCAATTTAGAAAAAGAGCAATCGTTTCCGCTTGGTGGTGGTACAATAGCTTAAAACAGAATTGTTTGAAACACAAACTGATATTTTTTCTCCACACCACTTTTACTGTTTCAAAAGATAATGGAGCCGGATTATCTTCCCATTTTTACGATCACTTGAGGTTGTTGGATGTGTATGCATATGGAAGCTTAAAAACTTTAGCTCAAAAAATCTCTTTTGACAACTCCATGTTGCTCTTTTTGGACAACACAACAAACAATAAAAACAATCCAAATGAGAACTATGCCCGTGAGTTTTTAGAGCTTTTTACCATCCTGAAAGGTCCCCAAGCTGGCGTTGGAAACTACACCAATTATACTGAGGAGGACATTCAAGAAACCGCAAAAATATTTTCTGGAATCAAAATCAATCCCCTCAGAAATACAGTTGATCCGGAAACTGGAATTCCCACAGGTTATATCAATACCAGCCAACACAACACAGATTCCAAAACCTTTTCAAGTGCGTTTAGTAATACCACCATAGCAGGGGGGACAACTGCCGAGGACATTCAAACCGAATTGGAAACTTATGTTGATATGGTATTTTCACAACCTGAAACGGCAAAGGCTTATTGCCGAAAGTTATACCGATTCTTTGTAAAAAGTGAGTGGAACCAAGAGGTGGAGGACGATATCATTGCGCCATTGGCAAATCAATTAATTGCCTCCAATTTTTCGTTATTAGACATTACCAAAACATTGCTTTCGTCTCAACATTTTTTTGACGAAGATGACTCCAACTCCTCCGATGAAATCGTTGGTAGTATTATTAAAAACCCCATTCAACTTTTAAGTGAAATGATTCAACTGCTCAACATCAGCTTACCTAACCCCGAGGCCAGTTACACCCCTTCTCCAGTATCCTACAACGACGACCAGATCAATTTCTTTAAATTTTACTACAATTTTTGCTATTTCGCCTATTTCCCCGGAGCAGGAATTAATCCATTCTCGCCGGATTCTGTAGCCGGATACCCTGGCAATTACCAGAGTCCAAGTTTTGACCGAAGTTGGTTTTCTAGCAATACAATCATTTCTCGATACAAATTAATTGAATCGTTCATTTCTGGAAAAAATAAAATAAACGCCCCAAACACGAACATTTGGGCGCAATTTGATGCTGTGGATTATGTAGAGAATTCCGATATATTCACTCTCCCAAGCGATGCGAATACCCTAGTTAACGACTTGGCAGAATTACTGTATTGCGAATCAATAGACGAGGATCGCATTCAATATTTCATGTCCGTGCTTAATGATTTAAACCCGACATACTGGAACACCGCTTGGTTCCAATACCTACAAACTGGAAATGATGTTCAGGTAAGAATTAGACTGGAAGCTCTATTCAACAAAATGTTAAACGCCGCTGAATTTCAATTGATGTAAAAACGATGCTATGAAACGAAGAGAATTTGTAAAACTAACCGGTACCGCATCCGCTCTAGGATTGATGCCCTTTCAGGTTCAAGCATCTCTGAAGTTGGCCAACCGTTTTATGAATTGTGATTTTTCCAATCGCAAACTCGTACTGATAGAATTATCTGGGGGGAATGATGGTCTAAACAGCGTTATCCCCTTGAATGTTTATAGTGAATATCAGGCATTAAGACCGAATATCCATATTCCGCCCGCATTATATCTTCCCATGAGTACTATTGATTCCTCGCTAGTTGGAACAAATCAGGACATTGCACTGCATCCAGCTTTAGCCGAATTCCAATCGCTTTATGACCAAGATCAATTGCGAATAATTCAATCTGTTGGATACCCTCTACAAAACAAAAGTCACTTTGCATCGAAAGATATTTATGCCACTGGTAATGACGGCAGTAACTGGGCCAATGGAAACAGCAGTGGATGGATTGGACGATTTATGGAACAACACTACGATCAATTCATTCCCACAACATTTCCACTCGGAATTCAAATTGGATCCCCTAATTTAAACCTGGGATTCCATGGAGTTATTGAGCACGGTTTAGCAATTAATATTAATGGCCAAGACGCTGAAAATTTCTATTCCGTATTGAGTGGCCTGGCTGGCGATGCCCCAAATAATATCCCAAATTCTCATTACGGTACTGAATTACATTACATTATTAATACCGATGCTTTATCAAATCAATATTCTGCAAGTATTTCAAATGCTTTCAATGCTGGAATGAATCTGGCCGCCTACCCCGATACGAATTTAGCCAATCAGCTTAAAACTGTAGCGCGGCTGATTCGTGGAAACATGCAATCGAAAGTATATTTGGTCACACTCGGAGGATTTGACACACACAACGAACAAAACCAAGCTTCTGGAGATATTTTGGGAACCCACCACGAACTCTTAGGTCAATTATCTGAAGCTGTATCAGCATTTATGCAAGATTTAAATGCCGATAGCGCTGGACAAGATGTGGTTGGCCTTACCTTTTCTGAATTTGGACGTAAAGCCAAAGAAAATGGAAGTTTAGGAACCGACCATGGCGAAGTGGCTCCTATGTTTGTCTTCGGAAATCCTGTTAGAAGTGGAATTTCTGGTGTTAATGTCGATTTGTCTGAAGCTACTACAGATAATAATTATCAAGTTGAAACCGTTCAGTTCGATTACAGAGCTATCTTTGCCACGCTTTTTCAAGACTTTTTAGGGGCAACCGATACTCAAATTGATAATACGTTTTTAGAAAATTCAACTCAAAATAGTTTTACAGAAACAAAAATCTCGGAGCTAATCAAAGAAACGTATAAAGTTGCGCCTGAATGTTTCAACGAATCCTTAAGCAACGATGACCCCATAAAAGGCACATGGTCTGTATTTCCAAATCCCTTTCAGGAAACCATTCATGTTATGAGCGATCGCCCAGAACTGGAAACTGCCTACGAATTGCGGAATCAATTGGGGCAATTGGTAATGAAAGGTAAGTTAAATTTTACCAATGCCAAAGCCCAAATAATTTCGGATCAAATTTCAAGTGGATTTTATATTTTAACCCTAAAAAATGGGGTGGAAACTTCCGTTCATAAACTCATTAAACCATAACGGCTAAGACGACTCGCGTTGCGAAAGTGTTGAATCAATAACGACGGTAGAATCGACATTCGTTTTATGTTCCAGTTGTTCTAATAACAAAGTAGCTGCAGTTTTACCCATGGTGAAACTGTGTTGGTTAATCGTGGTTAGGCCAGGGGCTAAATATGGTGCTATTCGTTCGCTTACATAGCCGATTACAGCAATGTCGTTTGGAATATTTTTATTTAATTCTTGAGCTACTTTGTAGGCCGCAAATGACGCATCAGTATCCAGAGCTATCACAGCGTCCACTGAATTGTTAATGACATGCTCTTTCAAAACAGATTCAATGGTTTTGGGCTTCGATTCCAAAACAACATCAGAAAGCTGAGCTTCTTTCATGGCCTTTTGGTACCCTTTCGTGCGTTGTTTTCCAACATTTGAATTGTGAATGGTAGAAACCAAAACAATGTTTTTTCTATCCGATTCAATAAGTTTTTGGGTGGCTTGAGAAATAGCGGTGTAATCATTAGTTATTACTTTGGTACAAGGCACAGAATTCAAAACACAATCAAACATAACAATGCTTTTGCCATCGCTTATAGCGTCTTTAAAATGATTAAAATCACCCAAATTTTGAGTTTCTTGGCAAACCGCAACAATGAAACCATCCACAACGCCATTGCAGAGCATATCCACATTATCAACCTCTTTATCGAAAGATTCCTTCGTGAGACATACGATGGTGCTGTAATTGGTTTTGGAGATGACACTTTCAATACCATACAGTGCTCTTGCAAAAAAACTATTTTGAACGGATGGAATGATAACAGCAATCGTATTGGTCCGCCCAGATTTTAACCCAAGAGCTGTTTTGTTGGGGCGATAATTGTGCATTTTTGCCAATTCCACAATGCGTTGCTTTGTGGGTTCACTAATTTCATGACTGTCATTTAGTGCCTTTGAAATTGTTGAAATAGAAACTTCTAAAATTGAAGCTAATTCTTTCAAAGTGGTTCTTTTTTTTGCCATAATCAAATTATTAAAAAAATCCTTGGTTTCAACAGAAACCAAGGACCAAAAATACAATTTTATTAGAAATAAATACTATTCTGAATAGGCACTCATGCCGTGTTCGTGGGCATCCAAACCGTCGATTTCTTCCTTTTCACTCACTCGGATACCGAGCAAGAGTTTGAGACCGCCAATAATAATAACGGATCCCAAAATACAAGCTAAGGCATAGGCCCCAACTCCTTTCAGTTGGCTCATAAATTGTGCCCCAGAGGCCAACTCACCAAACAGACCAACTGCCAATGTACCCCAAATACCACAAACCAAGTGAACTGCTATGGCTCCAACAGGGTCGTCAAGCTTTAAGCGATCAAACAATGAAACGGCTGCCACAATTAGGACTCCCGCTATAGCCCCAATATAAACGGCATCTGCAGGGCTCATTTGATCGGCACCAGCTGTGATTCCAACCAATCCGCCCAATATGCCGTTAAGAAACATGGTCAAATCCAAATTTTTAAACACAACCGTTGATGCTATGGCTGCAAAAACACCTCCAGCTGCCGCAGCAATGCAGGTCGTAACCAGCGTTAGTGATGTTAATTCTGGATCGGCAGAAAGTACTGATCCTCCGTTAAAACCAAACCATCCTAACCATAAAATCAAAACTCCTGCTGTGGCTAATGGAATGTTGTGTCCTGGAATGGCCTGAACTTTGCCGTCTTTGATTTTTCCGATTCGGGCACCTAGTAAAATTACGGCAACCAAAGCCGCCCATCCTCCTACAGAATGTACTAAGGTTGATCCTGCAAAATCGTAAAATGGTGTATCGAGTTGATCTAAAAAACCACCACCCCATTTCCAAGAACCAACTATTGGGTATACAAATCCAACATACAGAACCGTGAAAATCATAAATGGAAGAATCTTCATCCGCTCTGCTACGGCACCAGAGACAATGGTTGCTGCAGTAGCAGCAAACATGCCCTGAAACAAGAAATCGGTCCAATAAGTATAGCCTTCGCTGTAAGTCAAGTCCAAAGCACCATCTGCCAGTGGCGCTACAAGTCCAAATCCTGCAAATCCGAAAAGACCTAAGGCCCCGTCTGCAAATCCAGGATACATCAAATTAAACCCGACTATTCCATACAGCAAAAGTCCGGTGGTTATGATAAAAATATTTTTAAATAAAATGTTGATGGTATTTTTTTGCCGTGTAAGGCCTATTTCCAAAAAGGCAAATCCCAAGTGCATAAAAAAGACCAGTGCTGTACAGATCATCATCCATACGTTGTTTGTTGTTAATTCCATAATTTATATCTTATTTTTTTGAACGGTTAATTAGTTTAAAGTCTCCCCACCTTTTTCGCCAGTGCGGATACGATAGGCCTCAATAATATCGCTGACGAATATTTTTCCATCTCCTACAGATCCTGTTGATGCAGATTCCAAAATGGCTTTGATGGTTACATCCAAAAAGTCGTCGTTAACAACTATGGACAAGAATCGACGTTGAATATCGCTTGTACTGTACGAAACACCCCTGTAAACGTGGCCTTCTTTTTCATTACCAAGGCCTGTTACATCCCAGTACGAAAAAAAATTCACGCCAACTTCATGTAATGCTTTTTTTACAACAGAAAACTTGGATTTTCTGATGATTGCTTCTACTTTTTTCATTTGTTAGATTTTAATTGATTATGCTGTTTTAAACTCACACAAAAGTGCAATTACTCTGCAATATTATTAATAATTACAACAATTACCCCAAATAAAAGGGTATTTTAGTTTTATTTTATGATATTTTTAATTTTAACCCCATAAAATTAAGGGGTGTTTAAAATTAATATTTATTTTTTTAATAATTCACCCCCTTTTTTTAAGACGTGACTCTACTGCATCAAAAAAAATACCTTAGATTTGATGCAAAAAAACCCGCTCCTTATTAAGAAGCGGGTTTTTAGATGGTAATAATCTGTGGTAGATACATCGGGCTATCGTTTGGTAATGACAAACTCGCTGCGGCGATTTCTTTGGTGTTGTGTTTCTGAACACTTCACACCATTACTGCATTGATTGACCAATTTTGATTCGCCATAACCACGACCTGTCAGCCTACTTCGACTGATACCGCGCTTAACCAAATAGTTGATTGTGGACTGAACCCGTCTCTCAGACAAGGCCAGATTATAGGAATCCTCTGCTCTGCTGTCGGTATGTGAACGCACGTCAATTTCTAATGTTGGGTATTGGTTCATGATACTAACTATTTTTTCTAATTCAATTTTGGCATCCGATCGAATTTTGGATTTATCCAAATCAAAATATATTGGATTTAGTAGCAATCCTAAGTCTGTTTTTGAACCAGAGGTTTCTTCCACAATAGCCATACGCCGTAAATCCAATGGAATTGTGGTATTTAAAATTCCTCCCTCTTCAGTTGAAACCACTACTTCATTAGCAAAATAATTAGATTGATTTGCTCTTATAATGGTTACATTACCACATTCTTCATCTGTAAATTTATAGCGTCCTTGTTCGTCAGTCGACACACGTCCAACTTCCTTCAAATAACCGTTGATAAATACCACATCGGAATTGGGAATGGGTTGACCAGATCGTTTATCAATTACTACACCTTCAAAATTAACCTCACACTTTAACAGAGGTTCCAATTGATTAACCGCATAAATTTGATCGTTTTGATCATCACGATTTGAAGCAAAATAGCCTTGATTTTGATCCAAGACAAAGGCGAAATCATCGTAAGTACTGTTAATGGGTGCCCCAATATTTTTGGGAGATTCAAAAGTACCATCTTCGTTGGTTTGCGCATAAAAAACATCCAGTCCCCCAATATTAGGGTGACCATTAGATGAAAAATAAAAATTGTCATTTTCATCAACAAACGGAAACATTTCGTTTCCAATGGTATTAAAAGCTGTTAAATTTGTAGGAATGCCATAGGTGTTATCGTCGTAGATTTCTGATTCATACAAATCGGTTCCTCCTTTGCCGCTGGGCATATCCGATACAAAATACAATTTAGTTTCGTCCGCACTTAAGGCCGGATGCCCGACAGAGTACTCACTACTGTTAAATGGAAGTGCCTCCGGTTCGGACCACTGTCCATTAACTTTGTCCGTTCTGAACAGCTTTAAACGTGTTACATCTTGACTGTCCTTTCCAAGCTTTCTTTTCACATAATCATTTCGGGTGAAATACATGGTTTGACCATTTTTTGTGATTACTAAAGACCCCTCGTTGTATTTTGTATTGATGGGTTTCCCTATTGGTTTTAAACGATCGCCAATATAAATGTCTGAGGCCGGCTCTTTATTCCAAGGATTAGTTTTGTTGGACTGATCTGCTGTAATGACATACAATTCTCCATTTCTGTAATACGCTGGGTAATCAGAATATTTAGTATTAAAGCTAACCGGGCTAATTGAAAAATTACCACTATTTTTGGTCAGAGCCGCAAGGTAGTCTCTGGTTGAAGTGTAATCAACGGCTTTATTTCGAAAGAACTTATTTAAATATAAATCCGCTTTGGCCACCTCTCCAGAGGATTTTAGAGCCTGCCCATATCTAAAGTTATATGAATCGGCTGGGTTGTTATCCAACCGGAATGCTTTTTCGTACCAGTTGGCTGCTTCTTTATATTGACCGTTAAAATAATGTACATCGCCAAGCTTTCTGAACAAATCTGCATCTTCAATCCCTTTCTCTGCGAGATCAACATATACTTTTTTCGCATCTGCATAAGCCAAATCTTTAAACAATTTATTAGCTTTTTTTAACTGTTTATCTTGAGCAAACACTACGCCAGTCATGAGCATTATAGCCCAAATGATATTTTGTTTATTTTTTTTCATATGAAATAATGGGTTATAAGGTTAAAAGAATCGAGGTATTATTAGACTGGGCTGTCCACCGCTGCCCAACTCAAAGCGTAAAAACACTTCGTGAGAACCGGAATTATAATTGGCTAATTCTTGCAATCCGTAATCGTAGGCATAACCAATCATAATACTGTCTGAAATCTGAAATCCAACTAAACCACTAACAGCTGCTGACCATCTGTAGGCCGCACCAATTGTAAATTTTTCATTGAATAAAAAATTGGCCGAAACATCCAATGCTAAAGGTGCACCCGATACCATCTTGGCCATAACTGCGGGTTTGAATTTTGTGCTGCTCGACAGGTCAAACACGTATCCAGCAGTTGCATATAGGTGCATTTTTTCGGTAACATTAGACACCTTGACATCATCGTAATGGGTGGTTTTTAATACATTTGGGGTTGATATCCCCGCATACCAAACGTCGGAATGGTATAGAAAAAAGCCCAAACCAATGACGGGAGTCAATCGATTTCTAATGTTGTTTTGAAAAGCACCATCAGGAACTTCTAAGTTCAGTTTGGTATAATCCACATTGAGGATATTGATTCCACCTTTAAGACCAAAGGCCAATTGCGTACCGCCATCACTAACAGGGATGGTATAGGATACGTCTGCTGCAATATTGCTTTCATCAGCAGGACCAATTTCATCTTTAAAGAAATTTAGCCCCAAGCCCAACCGTTGAGATAGACCCAAAGGCGAATGTACCCCGAAGTTGAGTGTTTTGGGCGCACCGTCCAGACCTACCCATTGGTTGCGGTACAAAGCCAAAGCGGTCAATTGCCCTCTTGAGCCCGCATAAGCAGGATTAATAACCTGAGTATTATACATATAATGCGTGTATTGACTGTCCTGTTGTGCATAAACCTTGTTGCCGTTTAGAAACACAGTCCAGATAATTATACTTACCAAAAACATAAAATATGTACCACTAAGACTGTTGTTCGGTACACTATTGTCGTTCTTATTTATCATAAATTTGTTGTTTTAATTAATCCGTTGTGATATAGAGGTATCCGCTTTTGTTTGCAGTCTGTCCATTGTTTTGATAGGTCAAAACATAGAAATACGTTCCAGTTGGTAATTTTTCTCCACTTTGAATGGTCGCTCGACCATTAGAATACCCGCGGAATACATTATTGTTGGTATCATAATTGTCCGTTTCGAATACTTTGACACCCCAACGGTTAAATATTTTTACATTATTTGGCCCTTTAAGACCATTAATTTTAAAGTAGTCGTTCTTACCGTCGCCGTTAGTTGAAATCCCGTTAAAAATTTCAAATTCATCTGTTGGTGACGGGGCTAATTTACCTTTGGCCAAAGTAAAAATTCCGTATTGACTCAAATTGGCTACAGTTGTTACCGTATTATTGGTAGCATCTACCACACCGCCAAGATTTTCCCAAACCCCACCAGTGGCATCCCATCGTGCTATTTTTAAACTATTCTCTTGAGTCATCATACTTGCTGGGGTCGTTTGGGCGTCATAACTCAGGGTTAGAGCCACATGACCAGCGCCACTATCTCTGACTATAGTCCAAAACTCGGCATTGTCCAACACTTCCAAGGTTGAGGCCAAATTACCTGTTGGGGTTTCTCCAGAAACCGTACTTCCAATGGGGTTTTGAAAAAAATATTTGGCACTAAAACCATGATTGGCATCACTCGGCGCACTAATGGCTGCAAAGCGGTAAAATTGCTTATCCCCTATGGGGTACGTAAAGGCGTCATCGCCTTTTTTCTGAACCGTCCCATCCACATGACTGGCATCGGAAACGCTTTTGTGCGTGGCACCATCTTCAAAAATCATAAGACCACCAAAGTCGTCGTCCTTAACAATACCTTTGGCAAAATCGGCCTCACCAGCCACACTAATTTGACTGTGCAACTCATAGGCCGGAACCTCATCCGACTTGTTATTGAACAGCACATCATAAAAATAACTGACATTACCGCCTGTTAATTTTTGAACAGCCGACCCCTCAAAACGGGTGTAGCGCTGGCCATTGGTATCGTTGGTAAAACTAACCGTTCCATCATTATTAAAATGGGCGTAAAAATACGCCTCACCATCATTGGTGTAAGTCGCTGACGCCTTATTGTCAAAGTCACTAACACTCGAAAATATGGTGTTAGACTCCACGTGCAAAACCCCTGTATTGGTGGTTTGTGCCAAAACGGCGTTTGCACAACAAAGCAGGGTTACAAAGCACCCAATTATATTATGTTTTATTTTTTTTATCATAGATTCTATTTAAATAGGTTTAAATACATTACAATTACCAAGGAAAAGCCACACAGTTTTAGCCGCTAAAACGCGTTTAGGTCGCATAGCCCAAGGCGGGGTTAATTATCTAATCTGATCCATACAGCTCCCGTAAAAGAAGGATGATACCCACATCCTAAAAAATATTGCCCGGTAAATCGGATTTCCCCAGGATTGGTACAAGGGGTTTCCAAGCTGGCAAAGCTTCCGCCCACAATCATAGCACCATCAACGTGTAAGGCGGCTTTGGGATCGTTTGTGCCAATCCCCAAATTGCCCATAGTGTATATGTGTTCTGAATTTGAGCTGGCTTGTTTTTTATCATCCACTCCATACCATGGCGTGGAGGCGGTCCCACCGCTTCCTGTATTAAACTTAATCCATTGCGTTCCGTTGTTGTAATAGTACCCCGGCTCAACGTTGTTTGGGGCTGTGCCAGCAGTAGCGGTATTGTAAACCAGCATACCCAAGACATGCCCACTAAGAGGTGCTGCAGCCGTTGTAGAGGTTAGAGCCACTCGGTTGGGTAAAAATCCTTTGTTGGTGGAACCCAACTCCAAGTCGGCATCTGCATTTGGTGAGGTGGTATGAATTCCTGTTCCATTGGATTGACTGTATCCTAATACAGCATACAACAGCGCGGTCAAAAATAAGGTTTTTGTTATGTATTTTTTTTTCATCGTTATGGGGGTTTTAGTTGTAAAAAACCACGCCCTCGACCCCACACCTCTCAAAAATTGAGTAGAATCCCTGTAAGTTTGGGGTCGAGTTTGCAGTTCTCATGAATTAACTGTTATTAATCATTCTGTTATTATTTTATTTCGTTTGTAGTCCTAGCGCCGCTTCAATAGCCGCCAAGCGGTCTTCTAACGCTTTAATTTTTTGATCTTTGGCTTCCAGTTGTTTTTGCTGCTCTATGGTATGCAAATACAGCTCTTCTATTTTCTCTAAAGATTGAACCGATAAATCGGTGAGGTTAAAGCTGTAACCTGCCTCCGTTTGGATAAGGTCTTTGATTCCGGTAACACCCGGCAAGTGCTTGTGTGTTTTAATGAATTGCTCTACCTCGCTCAGGGATTTAAATTTGTAGGTGTCGTTTAATTTAGACCTCCCCTCAAAATACTCCTCGAACACATAGTCGGCATAAGTACTGCTAGCCGTTTTGATTTTTCCATTCACTTCCAGTTTTTCGGTGGGGTTGGTTGTTCCGATTCCAACGTTGCCATCATTGGTAATTCGTAACCGTTCAGATTCAGATAAATGAATTTCAATTCCAGTTCCAGTTGATGCTGAGCCAAGAACTATATTATTTTCCGGACCATCCCAACTAAGCACTCCTTTTTGAGTATCTGCAGATGCTCTAACATCTTGACCCCAATAAATCTTACCATCAGACCGAACCCCAAATCGGTTACCAACTTGCAATGAGTACTCTGGATTAGTTGTTCCGATTCCAACGTTGCCAGATTTTGATATGGTCATTCTTGCTGATGACTGTAAAGCATCGTAAAAAACCAACCCTTGTTTGGCACCAGTTCCAACATTACCTGCAGCATTGGCTCGTATTTGCCATGCAGAAGGATTTGTTGCATCCTCATTACTCAACCCGAGCACTGTATGAGTAGCATTTTTGCTAGTCATGGATGCTACAACGGCAGCATCTGAGCTATCAACTCCGAGTTTAGCAGTAGGAGTCGTTGTCCCAATCCCTACTTTACCCATGGTATACATGTCTTCGGTGTTTTCGGTAGCAGCTTTGTTGTCGTCTGTACCAAACCAGGGTTCTTTGACTAAATCACCAATAGCTCCGCCTTCTTTTAGCTCGCCTGTGGTGGCATCTGCTGTTACAATAACATCGGTTGTGGCGTCTGCACCTGTTAGGTCACTGACTCGGATTTTACCATTCACTTCCAGTTTTTCGTTGGGGGTGGTTGTTCCGATTCCAACGTTGCCATCAGCATCTATATCTACAGCATCAATTCTTCCTCCTTCTTCATTATAGCTATCAAAGCTGTAAGCGCCTGCCAATTTACCGCCTGAATTTTTAGACACGTAGGAATTGAAAGTTGTACCGATATTACTATTAAAGTCCGTTCCGTTATGACCCCAAGCACTAAGGTAATACAAGATGTCCTCCTCTTGAACAGCTCCCGGACTGGCAGCAGTTCCCCGTGCTCTGAGCCCGTATATCCCTCCACCGTAACGGCTATCTCTATAAACCTCTTGTCTAAAATATCCGTCGGCTGAGCCTTTAGCATCTACACGGTAGTGTAAAATTGATTTGGGATCATCTGTTCCAATTCCTACTTTATTACTCATGATATACATGTTTTCGGTATTTTCGGTAGCGGGTTTTTTATCGTCTGTACCAAACCAGGGTTCTTTTAGAGGAATATTAATTTTATTTTCGGCCGCTTTTTCGTCGGTATAAACCAGCTCGTCAAAATCGTCTGTAGCATCTGCCGGGGTGCCGTTGTCATTGGATTTAAGTTCCAGCTTGGTAAGAGATTCAAAAATATCTTTAGATGTTCCTTCCCCATCGCTGTGACTGGCAATTTTGTTTCCAGTAGTAACCGTTTGTGTGATTGCAGATTTAAATTCACTGGCGTCACCCTTGTCACCTTTATCTCCTTTTGGGCCAGCAGGTCCTGTGGCTCCGGTATCCCCTTTATCGCCCTTGTCGCCTTTATCACCTTTTGCCCCTGCAACTCCAGCGGCTCCAGTGTCACCCTTGTCACCTTTATCTCCTTTTGCTCCAGCAACTCCAGCAGCTCCAGTGTCACCTTTTGGTCCAGCAGGTCCTGCGGCTCCGGTATCCCCTTTATCGCCCTTGTCGCCTTTATCGCCTTTTGCTCCAGCAACTCCAGCAGCTCCAGTGTCACCTTTTGGTCCAGCAGGTC
>CAJXUB010000016.1 GCA_913061125.1 uncultured Flavobacteriaceae bacterium | reverse complement strand
TACTCCTGCAACAAAAGCAAAAGCAACCGCCTCTGGAACTAATGCTAAAGCGACAGTTAGACCACTAAAAATATCGTTTTTGACATTGGCTGACCGCTTGCGAACAAATTCTTTCATACTGACAAAAATTAAGCGGCAAAAATAAGAGAATAATTAGGACTTAAAGAACTTAAGATAGATTTCTTTGTTTCAAATAAGTCCCTCGATGTTGGCGTAAATATTCTTTTTAACTTTTTTTAATTTTTTTGGACCAATCCATTTCACTTTAGTTATCCCCTCTTTAATTTGTGGGGTAAAATCGCCAGTGTAGTCCGAATTCATTTCAAACCAGTATGTTTTTTTTATTTGATAGCGATCGTTTCTTCTAAAAATATGGTAAGTGATGTCCAAGGGCTTGGTTATCCTTAACCCCTGAATGCCGGTCTCCTCTTGAACTTCTCGAAGAGCCGTTTGATCAATCGTTTCATTAGGTTCGGCTTTTCCTTTTGGCAAATCCCACTTACCGTTTCGAAAAATAAATAAAATTTTTCCTTTACCGTTGATTACTTTTCCGCCACCTGCAACAACATTTGGAAGCATCGCCAAAAAAGTATTCAACAGCGAATCGGGGTCGCTCCCGATAAGGTTTACAGCATTGTATTTCTCTTTTTTTAGGGCCGATAAAACCGTTTCGATATTGACTGTTTCTATCAAAAAATTTTTAAAATCCGTTTCTGGTTCTACCACGGTGGTCAGTCGTATTGGTTTATTACCAACAAAAATCTTTTGCATTGTTAATTAAAAACAAATTATTACAAAGTAAATGTAGTATTTTTTAATAATTTTGAGCCATGATATTTAATAAAAATACCGCCAAAAAAACGGCTGAAGTTTTACTGTCCATCAACGCAATTAAATTAAGTCCAGATGCGCCGTTTACTTGGGCCTCAGGTTGGAAATCACCCATTTATTGCGACAACCGCTTGTTGCTCTCCTACCCAACCATTCGAAATTACATCAAAGCAGAGTTGGCCAAACATTTAGAAACAAATTTTGGCAAACCCGATGTCATAGCAGGTGTAGCAACTGGAGCTATTGGCGTTGGTGCTTTGGTGGCAGACGCTATGGGACTTCCATTTGTTTATGTTCGGCCGGAGGCCAAAAAACACGGCCGTCAAAATAAAATTGAAGGCCATTTGGAAAGCGGTCAAAATGTTGTTGTAATAGAAGATTTGATCAGCACAGGAAAAAGCAGTTTAAACGCGGTTGATGCGCTAAAAGAAGCTGGTGCCAATGTCAAGGGAATGGTGGCTGTATTTACTTATGGATTTGAATTATCCAAAGCCAATTTTGCTGAACATAACATCGCACTCCACACCCTTAGCGACTACGATTCGTTGTTGGAACAAGCGCTGGACACGGGCTACATCAATGAAAAGGAACTCACCATTTTATCCCAATGGAATAACAATCCCGACCAATGGGATTTAAAATAACTCATCATGCAAATCAATTCACCAAAAGTTACCCTGCCAAAATCTGCTGAGGAAGTTTTTAATTTTCTTAGCGAGGTTAAAAACTTTGAAGCTTTAATGCCAGACAACATCAGTAAATTTGAAATACTGGATGAGGATACATTTATTTTTGCCCTCAGTGGAATGCCCGAAATTGTTCTCAAGAAAAAAGAACAAACACCATACAGTACCATCACGTTGGGAGCCGCAGGCGGAAAATTAGATTTTTCTCTTACGGCCAATATTCATGCCCAAACCGATTCTGAAAGCCATGTAGATTTATCATTTTCTGGAGATTTCAATCCCATGATGGCCATGATGATTAAAGCACCCATTACAAAATTTGTAGAAACGTTGGCTCGTAATATTCCCTCGGCCATTTAGTACAACATTCTGATCGTTTTCAGGTCAAACAAACGTACCGAATCTTCGGTCTGAACCGCAAGCCGCCCGTCGTCGGAAACCCCCGTTATGATCCCCGTGAACTTTTCATCATTTTGATCCAAAAAAGTTGAAGGTTTACCGCGTTTAAATAACAACTGTTCATAGCGTTTTTTGATGGATGAATCGTCGTCATGTTCAAAATAAAATCGGATGTTTTCTATTAGGGCTTGAGCTATGGCCTCAACCTCAAAAGTGGTCCCCAAAAGTAATTTCATGGACGATGCCCTCGGCAGATCTTCAAAATGGGTTTGATTGACATTTAATCCAACGCCAATAATGGCTTGACGAATAGTATTGTTTTGGGTGGAGAGTTCCATCAAAACACCTGAAATTTTCTTGTGACCTGACAAAATGTCGTTCGGCCATTTAACGGTGAGTTTTGGGAGATTAAACCCTTTTAGGGTTTTAAATACAGCCAATGACACCCGCATATTGAGGTAAAATTGATTCTGGATTGAGGATTTGATATTTGTTTTTAATACACTGATTATCAAGTTTTTATCTCTTTCGGAATTCCATTTTGCTCCCCTTTGGCCACGGCCCTCCGTTTGGTATTGGGCCATAACTGCAGCGTAGTCTTCCAACGAAACGTTTTGAGCCAAATCGTGCAAATATCGGTTTGTGGAATCAATGGCACTGAGTTTGATTATTTGCATAGTGTAAATTAAACTTAAATTATAATATTATTAAGATATTAAAAGGTGATTGAGACCCAAAAAAATAATAAATTTGTATCGTAATACTAATATATGACAAAAAACACATCTAGCCCAGACGAGCTTATTGCCTTTATTGTTGAAGGTATAGAAAACATTAAAGGAGAAAACATCACACTGCTAGATTTAAGAAGTATTGAAAACACCGTTTGTGACTATTTCATCATTTGCGATGGAAACTCCAACACACAGGTAAACGCCATTGTCAGTTCAATTCAAAAAAATGTCAGCAAAAACACCCATGAAAAACCCTACCAAATTGAAGGTACAGAAAATGCAGAGTGGGTATTGATGGATTACATAAATGTAGTTGTTCATGTATTCCAAAAACACAAACGAGAGTATTACAGCATTGAAAATCTTTGGGGTGATGCTAAAATCACCGAAATAGAATCCAGTTACTAAATCATTTGATATGTCTAAAAATAAAAAACAAAACAATTTCAAACTGAATGCCTACTGGGTGTATGGCATCATAATTGGCATATTTTTACTTTTCAATGTCTTTTCTGGAGGGATCGGGTCGTCCAACGGACTCACCACCACTCCCTCAAAGTTTTTTAGCTTTCTGAGAGACGGCGATGTTAAACGAGTAGTTATCGTAAACAAACGTGAAGCGCTGGTCTATCTGACCGAAAATGCCTCAAACAAAGAAATCCATCGCAAATCACAACCGCAGCAGTTTTTACCATTGGGCGCATCGCCCAACTACTCTTTTGAATTTGGTGACGTACAACTCTTTCAAAAGCAATTGGAGGATACCATTACGGATGAGGAGTTAGATACTGAACTAAATTTTAAAACACAATCCAACGCTTTTGGCGATATATTAATCTCCATCATTCCTTTTGTTTTGATTATTGGAGTTTGGATTTTTATCATGAGACGAATGTCTGGTGGTGGCCCCGGTGGAGGCGGTGGACAAATTTTCAACATTGGAAAGTCCAAAGCCAAACTCTTTGATGAAAAACTAGAAACCAAAACAACTTTTGAGGATGTTGCCGGTTTGGAAGGCGCAAAAGAAGAAGTTCAGGAAATTGTAGATTTTCTAAAAAATCCACAAAAATACACCGCACTGGGCGGTAAAATTCCAAAAGGAGCCCTGTTAGTAGGCCCCCCAGGGACAGGAAAAACCCTTTTAGCCAAAGCGGTAGCCGGCGAAGCCAAAGCCCCATTCTTCTCGCTTTCAGGGTCTGATTTCGTAGAAATGTTCGTTGGTGTTGGTGCATCGAGGGTTCGGGATTTGTTCAAACAAGCCAAAGAAAAATCACCCTCCATTATTTTTATTGATGAAATTGACGCCATTGGAAGAGCTCGAGGTAAAAGTAACTTTTCGGGGTCGAACGACGAACGAGAAAACACCCTCAACCAGTTGCTAACGGAAATGGACGGATTTGGCTCAAACACCAATGTTATTGTTTTGGCGGCCACAAACCGAGCCGACGTTTTGGACAAAGCGTTGATGCGTGCTGGACGTTTCGATCGTCAAATTTATGTTGATCTGCCCGATATCAGAGAGCGAAAAGAAATCTTCGAGGTGCACCTCAAACCTTTGAAAAAAGCCAAAGATTTGGATACCGATTTTCTATCCAAACAAACCCCAGGATTTTCTGGAGCAGATATTGCAAATGTGTGTAATGAAGCGGCTTTAATTGCTGCTCGAAACAATAAAAAAGCGGTTGAAAAACAAGACTTTTTGGATGCCGTAGACCGAATTATCGGCGGGCTAGAAAAGAAAAATAAAATCATCACACCAGACGAGAAAAAAGCCGTGGCCTTCCATGAAGCCGGTCATGCCACGGTTAGTTGGATGCTCGAACACGCCGCCCCACTTGTTAAGGTAACGATTGTGCCCCGAGGCCGATCTTTAGGTGCTGCATGGTATTTGCCTGAAGAACGGCTTATCGTTAGACCAGAACAAATGTTGGACGAAATGTGTGCTGCTCTTGGTGGACGTGCCGCCGAAAAAGTGATTTTCGATAAAATATCAACGGGAGCACTGAGTGATCTTGAAAAGGTCACCAAACAAGCACGTGCCATGGTAACAGTTTACGGATTAAGTGATAAAATTGGAAATCTGACTTACTACGACTCCTCCGGACAAAGCGAATATGGATTTACAAAACCCTACAGCGAACAAACTGCCGAGCTGATTGATAAGGAAATTTCCGATATTGTTGAAGCCCAGTACCAACGCGCCATTACGTTACTCAAAAAACATAAAAATAAACTCATCGAGTTAGCAGAAGTGCTTCTTAAGGACGAGGTGATTTTTAAAGATAATCTGGAAGAAATTTTTGGCAAAAGACCTTTTGAATCCAAAACAAAGGACGAGACAACCGAAAATCGGGACGAAGAAGAGTAACGTAAAATTTACTTAAAATTAAGCCAAAAAATTAGGTTAAATTTATATATTTGGTTTATTGATAAATGCGCTCTTTTTGAATGAACCTGTTTCGTAAAATATTTAAAGCCAAAGCTCAAAAGCAGGACGAAAATTCCGACACCAACCAAGATAATAAGTACCTTCCCAAGACCAATGACCCAGAGGACGAAGTCTTTACCATTAATTTTAACAATAATGGTGGCAAATTTCTGTATTGTGAAAACATGGACGAAATTTTGGATTGCTTGAATCAGATTTTAGAAGAAAATCAGTGGCAAAATAAACAAGCATTAATTTTTAATAAAACTCTCGAAAAACAATTTCAAAATATCCCGTGGGAGGTGACTAATGACCCCAATAAAGGTCATGTACTATTTACGACCTGCGAATTTTTGATTGCAAGCAACGGCTCAATTTTGATATCATCAAATCAAATTGCCGAAAAAAAACTCCCTGAATTGCCCGCCAATTTTATTGTTTTTGCCAGTACCAGTCAAATCGTTCGAACCATTGGCGAGGGACTGAAGGGAATTAAGACCAAAAACAGAAAAAAAATCCCCTCAAATATTACAACCATAAAGCATTTCAAAATTGAAGACGAAAAAAACTTCATGAGCTATGGTAGCAGCGCCAAAAATTTATATCTACTTTTGTTGGAAGATTTATAGGACCATTTTGAGAGAATTTACAACAAGAGCAATTTCTGGAGTTCTGTTTGTCGCGATTATCGTGGTGGCAGTCCAAAACCCCTACAGTTTCTTTGGGATTTTATTTGGATTCGGAATAGAGAGTTTGGTTGAATTTAACAGACTCATACAACAAAAAAACAGGCTATCCTATGTCATTTTTAGCCTGCTATTTGTGCTGTTTGGTTTTTGGGATTTAATTTTTTCAACACCCAAAGGATTGGATGAATCGTCTCAAATACTTCAAGTCCTCAGTATTTTTGTTTTGAGCTTTTTGATTCGCGATTTATTTTCAAAAAAGAGTTTGCCGAAATTATTAACAAACCGTTTCATCAACACCACATTTTACATCAGTAGCGGACTGGTTTTTCTGTATTTAATAGCGAATAACTTTGGCCGTTACAACCCCAATATCATTCTTGGAATGTTCACCTTAATTTGGATTAATGACAGTTTTGCCTATTTGGTAGGTAAAAATTTTGGCCGTCAAAAATTATTTGAAAGCATTTCCCCCAAAAAAACAGTAGAAGGATTTTTGGGTGGGGTATTTTTTGCAGCCCTAGGCAGCTATCTAATTTTTACACTTACCAACGAACTTGAATTTTCTAACTGGTTGATTATTAGTGTAATAGTCAGTATTTTTGGTACAATTGGAGATTTAATTGAGTCCAAATACAAACGCCAAGCCGAAGTCAAAGACAGCGGCTCGCTCATCCCTGGACACGGCGGAATATTAGACCGATTGGATAGTGCCATCGTTGCGGCACCTTTTGTATATTTGTTTTTAAGGATTTTAAATTATGTTTCATAAAGAAGGACAACAAATTATTTTAGTCACACTCCTTGTAGTTGGTGGAATATTTCTATTGATTGACGCCATCGAGACTCCATGGCTCGTAAAAACCATTCAGATTGCTCTTCTTGGTCTTCTGATATTGATTTTACAATTTTTTAGAAATCCCAAACGCCACACAAAACTGGACGATACCACAGTAGTATCGCCTGTGGATGGAAAAGTGGTTGTTATTGAAGAAGTTGAAGAAACAGAATATTTCAAAGATAAGCGGCTCCAAGTGAGCATATTCATGTCGCCCCTCAATGTCCACGTCACCCGATACCCCATTGGAGGAAAAGTCCTTTTTAGTAAATACCACCCCGGGAAATACTTGGTGGCATGGCATCCAAAATCCAGTGAAGAAAATGAACGAACGACCATCGTTGTTGAAAATTCTGCCGTAGGAAAAGTCTTGTACCGCCAAATCGCTGGGGCCCTAGCCAGGCGCATCGTGAACTACGCCAAAACGGATCAAAACGTTATTCAGGGGAGCGATGCTGGATTCATCAAATTTGGCTCTCGGGTGGATGTATTTCTTCCTTTGAATACAGATGTTCAGGTCCAATTAAATCAAAAGGTGAAAGGCGGAGAAAGTATTATTGCTGCATTTTAAAATGACAAAAAAAGATCTGGATACTGAATTTAATTTAGCGGTTGAACGCATCAACAACCACGAGGCCCCATTCCCTGCGGACATTCTATTAAAATTATATGCCTTTTATAAAATTGCCACTAAAAACTACGGTCGTCCCAACAGCAGTAAAGCCATCATAAATGCTTTTAAAACCAATGCACTATTTCAAGTGCAAAACATGACTCAAGATGAGGCCAAAAGGGAGTATATCGCTTTAGCTAAAAATTATTTGCGTAACGACTAGGATTAATCCCAGGCTTATTTCAGACCGCTCAAGCTGGATTTTAGCGTTTCGATCTTGGCTATGGCATCGGCCTCTTTTTTCTTTTCATTTGCAACAACTTGTTCAGGAGCATTAGTCACAAAACGCTGGTTGGATAGTTTGTTTTGAACCGATTTCAAGAACCCTTCAGTGTAGCGCAGTTCTTCTTCAATTTTGGAGATTTCGGCCTCCACATCCAAATCAATGTCGGCAACAATAAAATAGTCACTCGCGCCTACCCTGAATGAAAAAGCTTGATCTACCGAAGCGTCAACATACTTTATTTGGGAAATATTACCAAGTTTGGCAACGAGTCCGTCATACTGAGTGGTGTATTTGGCCTTGTTCAACACCTGCATTTCAACTGAGGTTTTGAACGGAATTTGCTTTTGTTTTCTTAAGTTTCGAATTCCAGAAATGACCTCTTTCGTGATTTCAAAATTATGCAACAATTGAGCATTGTAATCTTTTGTTTGGGGCCACGATGCAACAACCAAGGCACTTTCTGGTGTTCTGTTTTTTAAATAATGCCAAATTTCTTCTGTCAGAAAAGGCATAAAAGGGTGTAAAATTTTAAGATTTTGTTCCAACAAATGGACCACTTTTTTATGAGATGTTTCATCAATAGGTTGACCATACTCTGGTTTAATCATTTCCAAAAGCCAGGAACAAAAATCGTCCCATACCAGTTTGTAAATGGCCATCAGAGCATCGCTGAGTCGGTATTTGTTGAATTGATCTTCAATTTCGGTAAGAATTTGTTGAAATTTAGCATCGTACCAATCGAGTGCTTTTTGGGCATATTCGGGTTGATCTATTGGTTCAACCTTCCAGCCTTGAATCAATCGAAAGGCATTCCAAATTTTATTTCCAAAAGCTTTTCCTTGTTGGCAAAGCGCCTCATCAAAGAGCAAATCGTTGCCTGCTGCAGAACTCAGCAGGAGTCCCACTCGAACGCCATCGGCACTAAAATCTTCGATTAATTTTAGAGCATCCGGAGAATTGCCCAATGACTTACTCATTTTGCGGCGTTGTTTGTCTCGAACTAGGCCTGTTAAATAGACATTTTCAAAGGGTTTTTGGCCTTTAAATTCAAATCCTGCAACGATCATTCTGGCGACCCAAAAAAATAAAATATCGGGACCAGTGACTAAATCGTTGGTGGGGTAATAGTAGTTAATTTCGTCGTTGTTCGGATTCCGAATGCCATCAAATACCGAAATTGGCCACAACCAAGACGAAAACCAGGTATCAAGTACATCGGGATCTTGTTTCAAATCTTCAGCTGTTAACTTGGGGTTTTTACTTTTTTCTTTGGCCAGTTTCAATGCATCTTCTTTTGTTTTAGCCACTACAACATCGTCCTTAGAATCGCCGTAATAGTAGGCCGGAATTTGCTGGCCCCAAAATAATTGTCTGGAAATATTCCAATCGCGGATATTTTCCATCCAATGACGGTAGGTGTTGTTAAATTTTTTGGGAAATAGTCTAATGGATTCATCCTCCAAAACCGCCTCCAAAGCTGGTTTTGCCAAATCTTCCATTTTGAGAAACCACTGATCCGACAAACGGGGTTCAATAACTACTTTGGTTCTCTCGGAAGTTCCCACTTTGTGGGTGTGATTTTCAATTTTCACAAGATGGCCTTGGTCTTTCAGTTCGGTGGCTATTTGTTTTCTTACCTCAAAACGATCTTGACCTTCGTAATGTAAGCCAAAACTGTTGAGGGTAGCATCGGGATTGAAAATATCTATGACCTCGAGCTTGTGTTTATCGCCCAAGATTTTGTCATTTTCGTCGTGCGCTGGGGTAACTTTTAGGCATCCCGTACCAAATTCCATATCGACATATTCGTCTTCGATGATAGGAATTACTCTGTTACAGAGCGGTACTATGGCCTTTTTACCTTTGAGGTGCGAAAAACGTTCGTCATTGGGGTTGATGCAAATAGCGGAGTCGCCCAAAATGGTTTCTGGTCTTGTCGTTGCAATCGTAAGGCGGTCTGAACTGCCTTCAATGTTGTATTCAACATAATACAAATGACCTTGTTGTTCTTCATAAATAACTTCCTCATCGGAAAGGGTTGTTTGTGCTTTTGGGTCCCAATTTACCATTCGGTATCCTCTGTAAATCAGACCCTTATTGTAGAGGTCTACAAAAACAGAAATGACCGATTCGCTCATGTCGTCATCCAGTGTAAATTTGGTTCTATCCCAATCGCAAGAACATCCCAATTTTTTTAACTGGTTCAAAATAACACCACCATATTCGTGCGTCCACTCCCATGCGTGAGCCAAAAATTCGTCTCTTGTGAGATCATTCTTTTCGATACCCTTTTCTTTGAGCTTTGCCACCACCTTGGCTTCAGTCGCTATGGAAGCGTGATCTGTACCTGGTACCCAACAGGCATTTTTCCCTTTCAACCGAGCTCGTCGAATGAGCACATCCTGAATGGTATTGTTGAGCATATGCCCCATGTGTAAAACTCCAGTAACATTGGGAGGTGGGATGACTATGGTGTAGGGCGTTCTATTGTCGGGTTTGGACTGAAAATATTGGTGTTTTATCCAGTAGTGATACCACTTCTGCTCTACTTTTTTTGCATCATACTTAGATGGGATACTCATATTTTGGTACGGTTATTGTCTTCAAAACAACAAAAGTACTCATATTTTGGGTTCTTTAAAATTAAAAATATGGAATTATATGAGGACAATCTTTTGATTTTATCAAAAAGTCTCTAAATTTACAATTCAACATAAAAAAACGACCATGAAAAACATTTTAACACTACTATTGTTGGGCTTTTTTGGGCTGCAAGTTCAGGCGCAAAATAAGGTTGCCAAAATTGAATTTGAATCGACTGTTATTGATTACGGAACCATTGAAAAAGGAGCCGACGGGGTTCGAGTTTTCAAATTTACAAACACAGGAAATGCACCCCTAATTGTTTCAAAAGTAAAATCCAGTTGCGGATGTACTGTTCCCAAAAAACCAGAAAAACCCATTCTCCCTGGTGAATCGGGAGAAATCCAGGTTAAATACGATACCAATCGGGTGATGCCCATTCGAAAAACCATCACAGTAACATCAAACGCGGATACACCAACGGTTGCCCTCAAAATTAAAGGCACTGTTATAGACCCCAATAAATCCAGTGTAATGAAATCCAAACCCAAAAGCGTTGTGGAAAAATAATTGAACCCTGAATTTTTAAGAAGCACCTCCAAATGAGGTGTTTTTTTTATGTAATTTTGAAATTCTATTTTATTTTGGATAAACTTTAAAATACATTTGTAAATAAACCCATAGATTCTACACGATGCCAACGATTTCTAAAAAAGGTCAAACCATGCCGTCCTCACCCATACGGAAATTGGTACCCTTTGCTGAACAGGCCAAGCTTGAAGGGGTTCATGTCTATCACCTCAATATTGGTCAGCCGGACATCGAAACGCCAAAAATTGCATTGGAAGCCGTCAAAAACAACACCATTGATGTGTTGGCCTACAGCCGATCCGAGGGGTCAGAACAGTACCGACAAAAACTAGCAAACTACTACCAAAATCACCGTATTTCAGTTGAATCTGCAGACATCATAGTAACCACAGGCGGAAGTGAGGCACTGTTATTTGCGTTTGGAAGCATCATGGATCCTAAAGATGAAATTATTATCCCAGAGCCGTTTTATGCCAATTATAATGGATTTTCAACCGCTCAAGGCATCAATATTGTTCCCGTAGTTTCTAAGCTGTCAACAAATTTTGCCCTACCGCCCATTGCTACTTTTGAAGCTTTAATCACAGAAAAAACCAAAGCTATTTTAATCTGTAACCCAGGAAACCCAACAGGTTATCTGTACAGCCAGGATGAAATTTTACAACTGGCAAAATTGGTCAAAAAACACGATTTATTTTTGATTGCTGACGAAGTTTATAGAGAATTTACTTACGACGGAAAACAACACCACTCCATCATGGCCATAGAGGGGCTTGAGAATCATGCCATTATGATTGATTCAGTATCCAAACGTTACAGCATGTGCGGGGCTCGAATCGGATGCCTTGTTACAAAGAATAAATCGGTGAGAGATACTGCTCTAAAATTTGCACAAGCTCGATTATCGCCACCAACCTATGCTCAAATCGCAAGCGAAGCCGCCTTGGATACCCCAATTTCTTATTTTGAAAACGTCGTTGAGGAATATGTCGAACGCCGAAATATTCTGATTCAGGAACTGAGCAGCATTGAAGGAATAAAAGTGGCTACACCCACCGGAGCATTTTATTGCGTGGTTGAACTCCCCGTTCAGGACGCCGACGATTTCGCACGGTGGCTGTTGGAAGAATTTAGACTTAATGATGCGACCATAATGATTGCCCCAGCCGCAGGTTTTTACTCCACACCGGGCCTGGGGAAAAGTCAAGTTCGAATTGCTTATGTTCTTAAAAAAGAAGATTTAATGGCTTCTGTTGAAATTTTAAAACAAGGGCTCAAGGCCTATGACAGTCGGCAATGATTCAACACAATATTTCACTGAAACCTTACAACACCTTTGGGATCGATGTCCAAGCAGAGTCTTTCGCCTCTGTAGAGGGTTTAGAAGATTTGAAAACTGTTTTAAAAACAAACTACTCCAACCTTTTAATCCTTGGTGGAGGAAGTAATGTTCTGTTAACCAAAAATATCGAAGGGCTTGTGGTTCATGTTGATTTCAAAGGGATTGAAATATTGGAACAAAATAAAACAACAACAACAGTCAAAGTAGCTGCTGGAGAAAATTGGCACGATTTTGTACTTTGGACCCTTGGTCAAAATCTTGGAGGATTAGAGAATTTATCCCTTATTCCAGGAAATGTGGGTACAGCACCCATTCAAAATATTGGGGCGTATGGCGCAGAGTTAAAAGATGTTTTTTTAAGCTGCGAGGCGCTTCATTTGGAAACTTTAGAATTAGAAACTTTTTCAAAAGCAGACTGTAAATTTGGGTACCGTAATTCTGTTTTTAAATCTGATATTAAAGGGCAATACGTTATTACTTCGGTAACCTTTGAGCTGACTTCTTCAAATCATATGATAAAAACCAATTATGGTGCCATTTCCAACCAATTGGAAACTATGGGGGTCACCAGACCAACTGTTCAGGATGTGTCCAAAGCTGTTATTGCAATTCGACAATCCAAACTACCCGACCCCAAAACCATTGGAAATAGTGGTAGTTTTTTTAAAAATCCAGTGGTTTCAAGCTCGAAATTTAAAGCCCTTCAGTCTCAATTCCCAAACTTACCCCACTACGCTGTTTCGGAAAGTGAGGTTAAAATTCCTGCGGGTTGGCTTATAGAAACAGCAGGATTTAAGGGAAAATCGTTTGGCCAATATGGTGTTCATAACAATCAAGCGCTGGTACTTGTGAATTACGGTGGTGCCTCAGGACAAGATATTTTGCAACTCTCAGTCAATATTCAAAAAGCCATAGAGGCCATTTTTGGAATATCTTTGGAAGCTGAAGTTAATATTTTGTGATTTCTTTTAAACCTAATCGCTTTTTTTACTGGCTTTGCAGACCCATCCGGCTATGATGGCACCAGCTATTGGAGCCAACCAAAACAACCAAAGTTGAGCCGAATAATCACCACCAGCAAACAAGGCCTGACTTGTGGATCGGGCGGGGTTTACCGACGTGTTTGATATTGGAATACTAATCAAATGTATGAGGGTGAGTCCAAAACCAATAGCTACAGGGGCGAACTTTGTATGCGCCCACTTGCTGGTGCTTCCCAGGATGATAATTAGAAAAAAAGCAGTTAAAATAAACTCAGCAATTAAAACTGAAGTCATGGAGTACCCCCCTGGCGATAAGGCACCATAGCCATTGGCGGCAAAACCACCAACACCCTCAAATCCAGGTTTCCCGCTGAGGATTAAAAATAAGGCGGCGGCAGCTACAAAAGCCCCTAAAAGTTGCGACACTATATAGCTCAAGAGATATTTCCCTTTGAAGCGGCCAGCAGCCCACAGCCCAAACGAAACCGCGGGGTTAAAATGCCCTCCTGACACATGCCCCACAGCGTAGGCCATGGTCAAAACAGAAAGTCCAAAAGCAAGAGCAACCCCAACAAAACCAATACCCAGCTCAGGATAGGTTGCAGAAAAAACAGCACTACCACAGCCCCCAAAAACCAACCAAAATGTCCCAAAAAATTCAGCAAAAAATCGTTTCATATACAATGTTTTTAATGTTTATTGTCTGAATACTTGGACACAACTATTTCAATGAAGTCACAATTCGAGTTAAAAAATTTTAAATTATTTTAATTGTATCTTTGTTTAAATCCTTTATTGTATGGAATTACTACTTATTACTTTAATCCTTTTGGGGCTTGGAATTGCGGGCATCTCCATAAAGCTTTGGGCCAAAAAAGAAGGAAAATTTGCCGGGACCTGCGCCAGTCAAAATCCCATGCTCAATTCAGAGGGCGAAGCGTGTGGATTTTGTGGGAAAACACCCGACCAATTTGGAGATTGTGACGGACAAAACAACTAAATTCAACACCATTTGGAACTGCACAATGCTATAGAAAAAGCTAAAGCCAACGACCAATTGGCTTTCAATTTCTTGTTGGAAAATTTTTGGAATGATGTGTTTGGTTTTATGATCAAACGCACAAAAAATGAAAACGATGCCGAGGATATCACTATTGAAGCATTTTTTAAAGCATTCGACAAAATTCATTCTTTTGATTCCAAGTATAAATTTAAAACTTGGTTGATTACCATCGCCAAAAACACCCATTTGGACAAGGTTAAACGCCAGAAAAACAACCTCACGAATCGCACTTCTGAGGCGGACGAAAATAGGGTCTATTGGATTCCAGACGATGCACCAACGGCAGAAGATAAGCTGATCAAGGAGCAAAATTTAGCCGCGTTGCTATCGGACATCAAAAAGTTAAAACCACACCATCAAGAAATAATTCAACTTCGGTTTTTTCAGGAACGTTCCTATCAAGAAATTTCACAAATGACCAATACACCCATCAATAATGTCAAGGTCAAATTGCTGCGCGCCAAAAAACTTTTAGCTGATATTATTCGTCGTACCCCATGATAAAATTACTGCAAAAATTAGGTCCAGGATTGCTTTTTGCGGGAGCCGCCATTGGGGTGTCGCATTTGGTCCAATCGACCAAAGCGGGGGCTAATTTTGGTTTTGGATTGTTGTGGGCGCTTCTTCTAATCAATACCATCAAATACCCGTTTTTTCAATTCGGTCCGCGTTATGCGTCGGCTACTGGAGAGAGTTTGTTGGAAGGGTATCAAAAATTAGGAAAAGGAGCTTTAATTCTTTACACCATTTTGACCCTCGGAACCATGTTTACCATTCAAACTGCTGTAACGATTGTAACGGCAGGAATTGCCTCATCTATTTTTGGCCTCAACGTGAGTGTAGAGGGATGGACAGTGATTATTCTGAGTCTGTGTTTTGGGTTATTGATGATCGGAAAATACAAGCTTTTGGACAACATGATGAAAGTAATTATTGTTGTTTTAAGTCTATCCACAATAGTTGCGGTTGGTGTTGCTTTTTGTAATCATCAAAGTCCAATACAGTGGTCTCAAATTGTTCCAAAAACAGATTATGAATTTATCTTTTTAATCGCTTTTATGGGTTGGATGCCAGCGCCGCTAGACGTCTCAATTTGGCACTCCCTATGGGCCATACAAAAGAGGAAAAACCTCGAAACCTTTAGTGCCAAAACGGCGCTGATGGACTTCAATATTGGATACATCGGAACGATTATTTTGGGGGTCGGATTTTTGATGCTTGGGGGATTGGTAATGTTTGGCACTGGAAAGACATTCAGCAATAACGGTGGTGAATTTTCATTGCAGCTCATCGACATGTACACTCAAAATTTGGGCGATTGGACCTATGCCATTATTGGAGCAGCAGCACTAACAACGATGTTTAGCACCACCCTAACCACATTGGATGCCTCCCCTAGAGCTTTAAATAAAAGTATTGAACTACTGCAAAACCACCCCAATACAAATGGATATACCGCTTGGTTGATTGTGTTGATTTTAGGAACCATTTCAATCTTTTTCTTCTTTTTGTCAGAAATGGGCACCCTGATAAAAATTGCAACCATACTCTCCTTTTTAACCGCCCCATTCTATGCCATTATGAATTACATTCTGATTTGCAGCAAACACACGCCAACCAAGTGGCAACCCTCCAAACCAATGCGCATTTGGAGCATAACTGGAATTCTTTTTTTAATTGGATTTAACATTTGGTATCTCAGTATTTTGTGATTTATTTATGGAATACTTTGTATCTTTGTTATTCAAATAAATTTCATGTCCACAAATACCCTAATACAACCTAAAGACCATAAAACCAAACCCAAATGGTTGCGTGTGAAACTTCCAACTGGAAAAAAATATACTGAACTTCGTGGGTTAGTCGACAAATACAAACTAAACACGATTTGCACCTCCGGAAGCTGTCCCAATATGGGCGAATGTTGGGGCGAGGGTACAGCAACCTTTATGATTCTTGGGAATGTTTGTACTCGTTCTTGCGGATTTTGTGGGGTTAAAACTGGACGACCAGAATCTGTAGATTGGGACGAACCCGAAAAAGTTGCCCGTTCCATAAAAATCATGAACATCAAACATGCCGTTTTAACAAGTGTAGATCGCGACGATCTGAAAGACATGGGGAGTATCATGTGGGCCGAAACAGTACAAGCCGTTAGGCGCATGAATCCGAATACTACAATGGAAACATTAATCCCCGATTTTCAAGGCATTGAAAAACACATTGACCGCATCATTGATGTTGCTCCCGAAGTGGTATCGCACAACATGGAAACCGTAAGACGTCTAACAAGAGAGGTTCGAATTCAAGCCAAATACGACCGCAGTTTGGACGTATTAAAATACCTCAAAGACCAGGGACAACGCCGCACGAAAACAGGGCTTATGCTTGGGTTAGGCGAAACACGGGAGGAAGTTATTGAAACCCTCCACGATTTAAAAGCTGCCAATGTCGATGTTGTAACCATTGGTCAATACCTTCAACCCAGCAAAAAACACCTCCCTGTGAAGGAATTTATCACACCAGATCAATTTAAGGAATATGAAACAATTGGACTGGATTTAGGATTCCGCCATGTGGAAAGTAGTGCCCTTGTAAGATCGTCGTACAAAGCGCAAAAACATATCAATTAATGATTCGTGTTGGCATCAACGGCTTTGGACGCATAGGCCGACGGGTGTTCCGCTTGCTCTTAACGCAACACGACATTGAGGTTGTGGCGGTTAATGATTTGGCGGACGCCAAAACTTTAGCCCACCTGCTTCAGTACGATAGCATTCATGGAACACTTCATACCCAAATGTCTTGCGAGGATATGACTCTTGAAGTGGGGAATAATACTATTGTTTTATCAAACGAGCGTCACCCAAAATCCATCGACTGGACACCACACGATATTGATGTGGTAATTGAGGCCACTGGGAAATTTAAATCCAAAAAAGAGCTTAATTACCACATTAAAAATGGAGCAAAACGTGTTATTTTGAGCGTTCCCCCTTTGGAAAGTGACATTAAAACTATTGTTCTTGGGGTGAATGAAAATACAATTACAGACAACGATTTTATCATTTCGAATGCCTCCTGTACCACCAACAATGCTGCTCCAATGCTGGCCATAATTAACGACTTATGTGGAATCGATCAGGCGTATATCACAACGGTTCATTCCTACACCACCGATCAGAGTTTACACGACCAACCTCACCACGATTTGCGCCGTGCACGGGCAGCTGGGCAATCCATTGTACCCACTACCACTGGAGCTGCCAAGGCATTAACCAAAATTTTTCCTGATCTGGCCCAAACTATTGGAGGTTGTGGAATTCGGGTTCCGGTAATTAATGGATCGCTGACCGATATTACGTTTAACGTCAAAACCGAAACCTCTGTGGAGGCAATTAATGAAGCGTTTAAATCTGCTTCTGAAACTCAATTTAAGGGCATCCTGGAATATACGGAAGACCCCATCGTTTCCATCGACGTCATCGGCAATACGCACTCGTGCGTTTTTGATGCTCAAATGACCTCTGTTTTGGGGAAAATGGTGAAAATTATCGGATGGTACGATAACGAAACGGGCTACTCGTCACGAATAATAGACCTCATCAGGCAACTTCACTAGTCTTATTTTTTTACAACTTCCAGCAGCACGTGTTCAAAATTTTCTGGAGTGTCAATTTTTATGGTAATAGGTAAATAATACAGTTGCTCGTGGGGTATAAATCGAAGTCTAGAAAAATCCTTTTCAGTGGTCAAAATCATCGATTTAGAGGCGATGACACTTAGTTCCTTTTTAGAAAAATCATGGTGATCTGGAAATTCCAAATGTTCAAATTTCAAACCCAATTTTACCAAATGGTTTACCAAAGGATTTGCGTTGGCAATTCCTGTTACCAAGGTAAATTTTCGGGTTTTAAGACCCACCAACGGGCGTTGCTTTGTTTTAGAAATAATGGTATCGGAATAGGCAACGGAACTAAAAAATAAATGTTGGTTGGGATTGATATCGAGCCGTTCTATAATCTGTTGTTTTTCAGTAGGATGTAGATTGTCTGGACATTTAGTAACCACCACCATTTGGGCTCGTTTCGCCCCCGACCTTGGCTCTCGGAGGTTTCCTGCGGGCAGGACCAAATCGTCGCAATACAAATCGCTGTAAGGCGTCAATACCATTGAAAATTTTGGGGTCACGCTCCGATGCTGAAAGGCATCATCCAATAAAATTAGCTCTGGTGGCGTATTCAGGGTTTGAAGCATTTCAATACCCCGCTGGCGGTTGGCATCCACTGCTACCGTGATGTTGGGAAATTTTTGAGCCATTTGAAAGGGCTCATCGCCAATGGTTTTGGCTGTTGAGTTGGCATCGGCCAACTGAAATCCCCTTGATTGTCGGCCATAGCCCCGACTCAAAATAGCTACCCTAAATTTGGGCTCGAACAATTGTACTAGATATTCTACCATTGGGGTTTTTCCTGTACCGCCAACAGATAAATTCCCCACACAAATTAGGGGTAAATCGTACGATTTAGATTTTAAGATTCCGAAATCATAACAGCGATTGCGACACCAAACGACCAAAAAATAAAGAACATTCAGAGGCCATAATATTTTTCTTAAAAGCTTCATTACAACGAAAGTAATTATTTTATCTTTGATGTTAAACAAAATTTTATGATAGTTCAGGACGTTATTAAACATCTCGAGGACCTTGCCCCATTGGCTTATGCTGAAGATTTCGATAATGTTGGGCTTTTGGTAGGCGATAAACGTGCAAAAGTTTCTGGTATTTTGGTCACCTTGGATACCCTACCTGAGGTGGTTGAAGAAGCCATTGAGGAAAATTGCAATTTAATTGTCAGCTTTCATCCTATCATTTTTAAAGGGCTTAAATCCATCACTGGAGCGACTTATGTGGAACGTGCAGTGCTCAAAGCCATCAAACACGACATTGCCATTTTTGCCATACATACTGCCTTAGATAATGCTTTTGAAGGGGTCAGTGCCGAAGTGTGCAACCAATTGGGCCTAAAACAAAAATCTGTATTAATACCACAATCTGGCACGGTGAAAAAACTGACCACTTTTGTTCCAAAACCACAAGCCGAAACGTTGCGTACCGCCTTATTTAAGGCTGGTGCTGGGGCTGTTGGAAATTACGACCATTGCAGTTTTAGTGGAAATGGCGAAGGGACGTTTAGAGGTAACGAACATTCCAACCCAACCGTTGGCCAACGCCACAAACTTCAAAAAGTGGAAGAAATAAAAATCAGTTTTGTTTATGCTAAACATTTGGAATCCAGTATTTTAAAAACACTTTTTATGGCCCACCCCTACGAGGAAATTGCTTACGAAGTTTCAACTCTTGACAATAAAAATCAGCACATCGGGATGGGGATGATTGGCAAATTGGAAAAATCCATGGAGGACACTAAATTTTTAGAATTTGTAAAATTAAAGTTTAACTGTGGCGTTATCCGTCACTCAAACCTTCTTGGAAAAACAATAAAAAAAGTTGCTGTATTGGGTGGATCGGGAAGTTTTGGAATAGAAGCAGCCAAAGCCGCAGGAGCGGATGCTTACCTTACGGCTGACCTGAAATATCATGATTTTTTTACTGCAGAACATCAGATCCTCCTGATGGATATCGGTCATTATGAAAGTGAGCAATTCACAAAAACTCTTTTGACGGCCTATCTTACGAAAAAAATTCCTAATTTTGCAGTCCTTTTATCAAAGATCAATACAAACCCGGTAAAGTATAAATAAGTATGGCTAAGAAGAAAGAGCTGACGGTTGAAGAAAAACTGAGAGCATTGTACGACTTGCAACTCATCGATTCTAGAGTGGATGAAATCCGAAACGTTCGTGGCGAATTGCCTCTTGAGGTGCGCGATTTAGAGGACGAAGTTGAGGGCTTCAAACTGCGGTTACAAAAAATGGAAGATAACCTGACCGATATTGACAATCAAATTAAAGGCAAGAAAAATCTGATTGAAGAAGCTAAAACTTTAATCAAAAAATACAACGAACAGCAAAAGAATGTTCGCAATAACAGGGAGTTTAACTCGTTGGCCAAAGAAATTGAATTTCAGGATCTTGAAATCCAATTGGCCGAAAAACACATCAAGGAGTTTAAGGCGCAAATTGAACAAAAAAATGAAGCCATCGATGGAGCTAAAGAGCGTTTAAAAGAACGTAAAGACCACCTGAAACACAAAAAAGGCGATTTGGATGCCATATTGGCCGAGACGCAAAAAGAAGAAGATGTTCTTTTGGAAAAATCTGAAGAATACAAAACCAAAATTGAAGAGCGTTTGGCTAAGGCCTATTCCAGAATCAGAGGCAGTGTGAAAAACGGACTGGCCGTTGTCCCCATCGAACGTGGCGCTTCTGGGGGGTCGTATTTCACCATTCCGCCTCAAGTTCAGGTTGAGATTGCCGCCCGAAAAAAAATTATCACGGACGAACACAGCGGCCGAATTTTGGTGGATGCTGAACTCGCTGAAGAACAAAAAGTAAAAATGGATAAGTTATTTTCTACCATATAAATAACCCTACAATTCATTACAAAACCCTCACAAATTGTGGGGGTTTTATTTTAATAAAAATTTCACAAAAAATCGCGATGGGTTACCTAATTTTACAACAAATGAATGCACCATGAAAAAGATGTTTATCCTACTTCCCCTGCTGTTTAGTACCGCCTTAAGTTGTCAAAATAAGACTACACAAAATCCGAAACAACAAGCCGTTATCAGCGCTACCCCTGTGGAAGTTCCTTTGGAAAATGGCATAGCCAAGGCCTATTTTGCCAGTGGATGTTTTTGGTGTGTTGAAGCGGTTTATGAAAGTGTCTATGGTGTGCAAGAAGCCATTAGTGGCTATGCGGGTGGGTTTACAAACAACCCTACCTATGAACTCAGCAATACTGGCCGAACAGGTCATGCCGAAGCTGTGGAAGTCCTCTACGACCCCTCACTGGTTTCATTTGAAACCCTTTTGGATGTTTATTTCGGGTCTCAAAATGTAGCACAGATTAATGGCCAAGGCCCAGACAGAGGGCCGCAATACCGCTCCATTATTTTTTATCAAAACGAAACCCAAAAGGGACTCATTCTAAAGAAAAAAGAAGAAATTGCAACGAAAGAAAACACAACCGTTGCCGCAGAGGTGTATCCGTTTCAGAAATTTTGGAAAGCCGAAGATTACCACCAAAATTACGAGCGTCTTCATCCCAATAATCCTTACGTCCGAAATGTATCTATCCCCAGACTGAAGCGTTTTAAAGCTAAATTTCCACAGCTTCTAAAAGAAAATCACTGATTTTCAATACGTAACACTAATTTTGTAATCGGACAAAAATACCTACATTTGAGTACACTCAAAACCTAAGGATTTGCACGTATTTGAATCGCATTTAAAATTTGCTCAACTCATGGACCGGCAAGATCCATTGGCCAAATACCGAAATGCGTTTCATATTCCCAAAGATTCTGAGGGCAACGAGTGGTTATATTTCACTGGAAACTCTTTAGGGCTTCAGCCGAAATCCACAGAGTTGGCCATAAAACAAGAGTTGGACGATTGGGCTAATTTGGGGGTCGAAGGCCACTTCGAAGCCAAAAATCCATGGATGCCCTACCACGAATTGTTGGCCAAAAACATGGCTAAAATTGTAGGAGCCAAACCCATTGAAGTTGTTGTAATGAACACCCTAACGGCCAATTTGCACTTTCTGATGGTATCGTTCTACAACCCCACCCCAAAACGTTGTAAAATCCTCATAGAAAGTGATGCCTTTCCTTCCGATCGTTATGCCGTTCAAACCCAATTGGAATTTCATGGTTATGATGCTAAGGAATGCCTTATTGAATGGACACCCCGAGAGGGCGAAACTTTGTTAAGGATGGAGGATTTGGAACAAATTCTTGAAAATCAAGGCGATGAAATTGCCTTATTGCTAATTGGTGGCGTAAATTATTATACGGGACAGTATTTGGATTTAAAAAGAATTGCCACCTTGGGGCATGCAAAAGGATGTAAAGTGGGCATAGATTTGGCACATGGGGCCGGAAATATCGAGCCCAATTTACACGATTCTGGGGTAGATTTTGCCGCTTGGTGTACCTACAAATATTTAAATTCTGGCCCTGGCAGTTTGGGTGGTGTCTTTGTTCATGAACGTCATGCGCATGACGAAACATTAAAGCGTTTTGCAGGATGGTGGAGCCAAAATAAAGCCACCCGATTTGACATGCGACAGCCGTTGGATATCACTCCAGGAGCCGAGGGCTGGCAACTGAGCAACCCTACCATTTTATCCATGGCCGCAATCAAAGCATCGTTAGAACTGTTTAGCGAAGTCGGTATGACAGCTTTACGGCAAAAATCCGTAAAACTTACCGCCTATCTTGAATTTCTTATCAACGAATTGAATCATCCTCAAATTAACATTATCACACCAAAAGATCCCAACCGACGCGGCTGTCAATTGTCCATTCAGGTTAATAACGCAGACCGTAGTTTGCATAGGCAACTCACTGAAAATCATGTTATTACAGACTGGAGAGAACCCGATGTCATTCGATGTGCACCAGTGCCATTTTACAATTCATTTGACGATATTTATAAAATGGTTGAAATCCTAAAAACGCTACTACCATGACACCAAAAGAAAACGTTCTCATTATCGGAGCTGGGTTGTGCGGATCTCTTCTTGCGCTACGTCTTGGACAACGGGGCTACAAAGTTCGAGTGATGGAATTGCGACCAGACCTTCGAAAAGTGGATATCAGTGCAGGGCGATCCATCAACTTGGCATTTTCCAATCGAGGCATGAAAGCCATGGCAATGGTAGGTCTAGAAACCAAAGTTATACCCCTTTGCATTCCAATGCACGGGCGGATGTTGCACGACAAAGAGGGCCATACTAAACTCTCAAAATATAGTGGTCGAGACGGGGAATATATCAATTCGATTTCCAGAGAATTACTTACGGCACTCCTGATGGACGAAGCTGAAGCTTTGGAAAATGTTACTATAGATTTTAACGCCAAATGCAATGCAGTCAATTTTGAAACTAATGTCGCCCATTTTACAAATTCTGAAAACGGACGCACTTTTGAATGTACCGCAGATCTTATTTTTGGAACCGATGGTGCAGGATCGGCATTACGAAAAAGCTACTTTTCGAAACGAAAATTTTTATTTAGTTTTTCACAAAATTACCTCACGCATGGCTATAAAGAATTAACCATTCCGCCTACCAAAAAAGGCGAATTTAGAGCATTTAAAAATGCACTTCACATCTGGCCAAGAGGGGATTATATGATTATTGCATTGCCTAATTTAGATGGAAGTTTTACCGTAACTTTATTTTTAGCTTACGAAGGAGGAACTTATAATTTCAATTCTTTAACAACCAAGGAAAACGTTCTAAATTTCTTCAAAAATGAATTTCCAGACGCTTTGGAATTGATGCCAAATGTAGTCTCAGAATTTTTTGAAAATCCAACGGCACCCTTAGGAACCATCAAATGTTTTCCGTGGCAGTATGGAGGTAAAAACTTGCTGCTTGGCGATGCGGCTCACGCCATAGTCCCGTTTTATGGACAAGGTATGAACGCCTCTTTTGAAGATGTTGTGGAGTTGGACCAATTTTTGGATCAGCACGACGGAAACTGGAAACAAACTTTTCGAGCTTTCGAGCGCAAACGAAAAAAAGACACCGATGGAATTGCAGATTTAGCCATTGATAATTTTCATGAAATGAAAGACCATGTTGCAAACCCTCTGTTTCAGAAGAAAAGAGCGTTGGAAATGGCCTTAGAAACAGAACTGCCAAACGATTATTTTTCTAAATATTCTATGGTAACTTTTAGAGAAGATATGGGCTACCATGAGGCCATGACTCGAGGGCGTGCACAAGACAAAGCCATTCTGAAGATGATTAGAAATCATGAAATTGATCCGACTATTCCAACATCTGATCTTTATGAAAAAATTCAACACGAAACCGATTCCATTTTGGACGACGGTATGGTTGCGAAAACCTTACACCAATAAATTAAATTTTTTAAATGATGAGTAAAACCGTAACACCACGAGGCGCATACCCACACACCAAACGAGTTGGAGATTTTATTTTTGCTTCAGGAACCAGTTCCAGGCGTGCCGATAACAGCATCGCCGGCGTAGAAATTATGGATCAGATGGGGACAAAACGATTGGATGTGGCAGTTCAAACCCGTGAAGTGCTTCAAAATATTGATAAAAATTTAGCCAAAGAAGGGGCATCCTTAGCCGATGTGGTGGATGTTACCTCGTTTTTGGTCAATATGAATGATTTTTCAGAGTACAACAAAGCCTACGCTGAGTTTTTTAACCCTGAAACAGGACCTACTAGAACAACAGTGGCTGTCCACCAACTCCCGCATCCCGATTTGGTGATTGAAATAAAAGTTATAGCATATAAAAAATTGTAATGATTGCCGTCAAAAATTACATCAATGGTGCGTATCAAAAACCGGACAGAGACCTTTGGCTCGATGCGATTGACCCAAGCACTGGCAAGGTGTATGGCAAGATTTCAAACTCCAGTTCGGAGGATGTAGAACGGGCCTATCAGGCTGGAAAACAAGCGTTTAAAACTTGGTCTAAAACATCCGTTGAAAAACGAAGTGAGATTTTATCTAAAATAGCCGATTTAATTGAAGCCAATATTGACAAATTGGCCGAAGCGGAAAGTATGGACAACGGCAAACCGATTCGTTTAGCCAAAACAGTTGACATCCCTCGAGCGGCCCATAATTTCAGATTTTTCAGTCATGCTATCACTCAATTTTTTAGTGAAAGTCACGATCAAATTTCTCAGAAAAGCATCAACTTTACGTTACGTCAACCCATTGGTGTTGTGGGCTGCATTTCACCCTGGAATTTACCCCTTTATCTTCTAACTTGGAAAATTGCACCAGCCCTAGCTGCAGGAAATTGCGTGGTAGCCAAACCAAGTGAAGTCGCGCCCTACACCGCCTTTTTATTAGGAAAACTTTGCTCTGAAGCAGGACTTCCAAAGGGAGTGTTGAATATGATTCATGGCTGTGGAGCAACCGCTGGACAAGCCATTGTCGAACACCCAGACATCAAAGCCATTTCATTTACGGGCGGCACACAAACTGGTGCGCACATCGCCAAAGCGGCTGCACCATTGTTTAAAAAATTATCGCTTGAGTTGGGAGGGAAAAACCCCAACATCATTTTTGCAGATTGTGACTATGAAAACATGTTACAAACAACCGTAAAATCATCTTTTACTAATCAAGGACAAATATGCTTGTGTGGCAGTCGAATTTTTGTAGAAAAATCGTTGTATAATCAGTTTAAATGTGATTTTATTGAAAAAATAAAACAACTCAAGGTAGGATTACCATCCGAAGAATCCACCGACATTGGAGCACTAGTTTCCAAACCGCATCTGGATAAAGTTTTGGGGTATATTGAAAAAACAGCACAAGAACGAGCCACAATTTTGTACGGAGGAAATCGTGTTTTTGTAAGAGGTGGAGAAGACGGATATTATATGCAACCTACCGTTATAGAAGTATCCTCGAACGATTGCATCTTAAATCAAGAAGAAATTTTTGGACCTGTAGTCACTATAATGCCTTTTGAAACGGACAAGGAAGCACTTGCCCTGGCAAACGCTGTTCCGTACGGCCTATCGGCAAGCATATGGACCAATAATTTAAAGCGTAGCTTGCATTTCTCAGAACAGTTACAAACTGGAATTGTATGGGTCAACACTTGGATGCAGCGCGATTTACGCACGCCTTTTGGAGGCGTAAAATCGTCTGGAGTTGGACGTGAAGGTGGGTTTGAGGTTTTGCGGTTTTTTACGGAAGCAAAAAATGTATGTATTAATTATGAATAGCGTTTTATGGAATTAAATTTAAATGACAAATCGGCCCTAGTATGTGGTAGTACTCAGGGAATTGGATACGCTACTGCCGTGGCACTGGCCAATGAAGGAGTGCGTGTCACACTTGCAGCGCGGAATGAAGACAAACTCAAACAAATCGTATCGGAATTGCCTCAAACAGCAGCACACGATTACATCGTTGCCGATTTCTCTAATCCAAAAGAGTTGAAATCGAAAGTATCGTCCTATTTAGAATCCAACTCCGGGTTTCATATTCTGATTAATAACACCGGAGGCCCACGCAGTGGTGCCATAATAAATGCTACTTTAGAGCAATTTGAAATGGCTTTTACAATGCACCTGAAATGCAACCATATTTTGACACAACTGGTTGTTCCTTTTATGAAATCAGAACAATACGGCCGTATCATCAATGTGATTTCAACCTCTGTAAAAGAACCCATTGAGGGGTTGGGTGTGAGTAATACGATACGAAATGCGGTTGGGAATTGGAGCAAGACCTTGTCCTTCGAATTGGGTGTCTTTGGCATAACGGTAAATAACGTTTTACCAGGTTTTACAGAAACAGAACGTCTGAACGAAATAATTGCTATTAAAGCCAAAAAAGCCAATGTATCTTTTGAGGAAATGGAGGTTATTATGAAAAATTACACCCCCGCAAAACGTTTTGCCAAACCAGAAGAAACAGCAAATGCCATTGCATTTTTGGCCAGCGAAGCTGCTGGTTATGTTAATGGAATAAACCTTCCTGTGGATGGCGGGCGAACAAAATCTTTGTAACTTTAACACAACACCTAAACACAATACCTAAATTAGTATGAGTAAAATCGTTTCCCCTCTTAATTTTAAAGCTTGGATCGAAGACAATAGAGACCTTTTGAAACCCCCTGTCGGGAACAAATGCGTTTGGAATGACGGTGAATTTATTGTCATGGTCGTTGGCGGCCCAAACAACAGAAAAGATTACCATTACAATGAAACTCCCGAATTTTTTTATCAAATTGAAGGGGACATCGTCTTAAAAATAATAGATCATGGTGTACCCAAAGATGTTCATATTAAAGAAGGGGATATTTATTTGCTGCCAGCCAAAGTTCCCCACTCGCCACAACGTGGCGCCAATACGGTTGGCCTGGTCATTGAATATCCCAGAGCAGAAGGCGTACAAGATGCACTAGAATGGTATTGTGAACAATGCAACCATCAATTGTATAGAGAAACTTTCACATTGAATAATATTGAAACGGACATGCCTGCCATTTTTGATCGCTATTACCAAGATACCGAAAAATGTACTTGTGATAATTGTGGCGCCATAATGGACGCCCCAAATACAATATAAAACCAAAACATGAAACGTAAATTACGCATTAACGGACATTCGCACTTGCTGCCTTACCCGGAAGAAATCCCTCAATTTATGAAGGATAAAGAAATCTTTTGGGTGGACGATGAGCGAAAATACATGTTGCAAAAAGGATGGAGTCGCCCAGTTACACATTCTAGTTTTTTTCTGAACGAGAAATTAGAATGGATGGAAAAGAATAAAATTGACCACGCCGTTGTCTTAAACCTATCGCAGTTGTATGGCAATGGACTACGGCTCGAAATGATGAAAAAAGCCCTACGGTTTCAGAACGATTTTAATGCCAAAATTCAACAAAATCACGCCTCAAAATTCACTTGCGGTTTTGTAATTCACCCGGGATTTATTCATGGTGCGCTTTGGGAAATTGAACGTTGTGTGGAAGAGTTAGATCTCAAAGTCCTTTGCCTTCCTACCCATTTTATGGACAGTATCGGACAATGGCGGAGCGTTTTTGATCGAGAAAATGAGGCCATATTCGAACTCGCCAATCAATACAATCTGGCTATTGAAGTACACCCTTACGACGGCGATAAAATGATTAAACTTGAAAATACCTCATGGCGTTTCCATTTGATTTGGATGTTGGCTCAGTGTGGCGATGCCTATCATTTCTATACCCTAAATGGAATGCAAGAACGATTCCCGAATATTAGAACGTGTTTTGCACACGGAGGTCAAATGGCCCAAATGAACCTCGGAAGACGGATTCAAGGGTTTGATGGTCGCCCAGATTTATTTGAAGGAAAAATACACCCCCGAAAAGCAGTTGGACACCCCAATATTTATTTTGACACCTTGGTTCATGACACCGATTCATTCAACTTGATGTTGAAAAGACAAGGCAGTAGTCAAATCATTATGGGACTCGATGACCCCTATCCTTTGGGCGAAATGGAAAGCGAAGCACAATCCTCCTACCCCGGAAAATTACTAGATCTTGCAATTGAACGAAATCTTATAGACGGCAACCAATACAACGACATATGGGAAGATAACGTCCTGAGGTGGTTGTTTGGAAACGATCAAAAGAAAATCGATGATTTAACCCAAAAAATTCTGGCCTAATGCATTTCATCTCCGACAACTTAGACCAATACGTGGTGCAACATTCCGAGGAGGAACCCGAGTTACTCAAGGCCCTCACCCGCGAAACCTATCAAAAAGTACTACAGCCTCGAATGCTGAGTGGACACTATCAAGGGCGTGTTTTGAGTTTAATATCAAAATTAATTCAACCCAAAACTGTTCTTGAAATTGGAACCTATACAGGATACTCTGCCCTGTGTTTGGCCGAAGGTCTGCAAAAAGATGGCCAATTGCACACCATTGACATCAATGAGGAGTTGGTGGATTTCCAACGCCGCTATTTTGATGCCTCAGATTATGGGGCACAAATCGTACAGCACTTGGGCTCTGCGTTGGAAATTATCCCAACTTTAGACTTGTCTTTTGACCTGATTTTTATCGATGCAGACAAGGAAAACTATATCAATTATTTTCATCAAATTATAAATAAACTGCATCCTGGTGGCGTAATCCTTTCGGACAATGTATTGTGGAGTGGTAAGGTCATTGAGCCCCTAAAAGCAGATGATATTTCTACCAAAATTTTGTTAGAATACAACACAGTATTAAAAGAAGACCATCGGTTGGACACCGTGCTGCTTCCCATACGGGATGGGTTAACGGTGAGTATTAAAAAATAAGCTTATAATTTACGGCGAACTGACCCGGCCAAATCGTCTATATCTTCTTTAACTTTATTGATTTCATTGGAAATCTCCTTGGTCAAATCTGTATTAATGCCTTGTTTTTCGGCGCTACGCTGAATTTCAGTTTTGATGTCGTTTGTGGCATTTTTTAGCGTTCGCATCCCCTTGCCCATTCCTTTGGCAATGTCTGGGATTTTGTCGGCTCCAAAAACAAGAATGACAACAAAGAGAATAAACACAATCTCTGTACTGCTGATAAAAAATGGAAGAGGTTGACACATGGTACAAAGATAAAAACTAAAACGTTATTTTTGAGATAAATTATTGGCCTTAAATTCGACTAATTTTTCTTCCAAAAATTGAAGAATCTCGATATCACTTCGGTTGGTGCACCGCAATTGAAAATTGGGGTCGTCTGCACAGAAATAATAAAAAGGCATTTTTAAATCGTCGTTTAAATCCTCATGTTTAAACAGTTCTGGGCCAACCACCTCTTTAATGTGTGTTAAAATGGATTTGTCTTTTTCAATCTTTACGGTCTGCTTCAGTCGTTTGGTCCGCCCGGTAATGGTGTTTAGGAATTTATTTAAATTAAGTACGGCATAGGGCAACCCGACGTAAATCATCTTCCCAGCATCGGCTTCATACAGCCGGCTTTCGTTTTGGGTTTTTCTGGGACCTGTGTACCCAGGCAGACCCACATCATAGAAATCCATAGGACGCTCTGCTTCCGAATTTGAAATGTCTGAATTGAGATCTCCAGTTAGAATTTGCCCTATGGTTACCTCATCCAAAGCCGTAATATTGTCCTCCAAAATAACGTTCACGTAGCGTTGCTGAATCATGGTTGAAGTAACTACAACAAATTTTGGGGTGTATTGAATGGAAGAAAAATATAGAGAATCGGATGGTTTGGCCTCTATGGTAAATTCACCTTGGTCATTGGTGGTGGTATACCTGTAGGACGTTTTATTTATCACATGAATCCCTTCGACACTTCCATCGGCTCTGACAAGCCCCGAAATTTCTCGCGTTTGGGCATTGCTTATCGTCAAAAAGGCTAGTGTCAAAATGATGATATATGAAGTGTAGCGGCTCAAAAAGTTCTATTAATTTTCTCTAAATTTACAAAAATCAACGCGATAGCGCTCATAAAAATCAATTCATGAAAAAACTCCTCATCGCTAGCACATCAACCGTCCACGGTAGCGGATTCCTGGATTATCTGTTGGAGCCCCTAAATCGTTTGTTCGATACAGCCCAAACTGTTGTTTTTATTCCCTATGCTAGACCGAGTGGAATATCGATGGATGAGTATACTAAAATTGCTCAAAAAGCTTTTGAAAAAATTGGGAAAAACGTAAAAGGCATCCACAAATTTAAGGACCCTAAGCAAGCACTTTTGAATGCTGAAGGCATTTTTGTTGGTGGTGGAAATAGTTTTGTTCTGGTCAGCGAATTGTATAAAAATGATATTTTATCCCCATTGAAATCTGCACTACAAATGGGAGTCCCTTATTTGGGAACCAGTGCCGGAAGCAATATTTGCGGAATTTCGATGGGCACGTCAAACGATATGCCCATAGTACATCCGCCGAGTTTTGAAACGCTGGGAGTGGTTCCTTTCAATATCAATCCACATTACCTTGATCCTAACCCGAACAGCACCCATATGGGGGAAACAAGAGAAACAAGAATAAAAGAATTTCATTGTTTTAATTCTCAGGCCGTAGTTGGGCTCCGCGAGGGCAGTTTTTTGGAAGTTTTGGGTGATCGAATTATTTTAAAGGGGCCATTGTCAGCTCGAATTTTTAGAGCCAACACCGCCCCTTACGAATCCAAATCCGGCTCAGATTTGAGCGACTTAAACTAAAATTATAGCGATTTCAAAAAATGAAATCCTAATTTTTCATACCCTTGTTTTTCATAAAACTTATGAGACAATTCGTTCTCAACATAGGCATTCAATTCAATGGTTTCATAACCTTTTGAGATGGCATAGCGTTCGATCCATCGGACGAGTTTTTGTCCAATCCCTTGACCTCTGAACGCTTTACCCACAACGACGTGATCAATCTCTACGCTTCGCCCAGAATAGTGTCGGGTGCAAAACCACATTCCTGCCAAGCCAATTAGTTGACCCTCTAAAAAAACCCCAACACACTCGTAATTTTGTTGTATCATTTCACGAAAACGGTCCAATAAAACGGCTTCGGAGATGGGTTCTTTTTCCATGGTTTGAACCAAAGGGACAACAAGGTGAATGCGCTCTGAGGGGAGGAGTTCGAATATCATAACTTCAAATTTTATTCAAAAATACAACTTAATTGTTGTGACTTTTTTAAAATCATGTGTCAAAATTAAATACGCAAAATCAACACACACAATACTAACAAGTATGTTTAGAGGAGGTCGAAAAATTAGATTAATCATAGGAGCAGGTTTTATACTTTTTGCTGTCATGAAATACTGTGCGAGTGCAGAAATCAACCCCTACACCAAAGAGAAACAACACATCGGGTTGAGTGAGTCGGAAGAAATTGTGATGGGCTTAAATGCTGCACCCCATATGGCTCAACAACATGGCGGGTTGTATCCTGATGCGCAATATCAAGCAACGGTTGATCGGGTGGGACACCGCCTCGTCAACAGCAGTGTAGCAAAGACTAGTAATTACAAATTTGATTTTCATCTATTGGCCGATGAACGTACCATTAATGCCTTCGCCTTACCGGGCGGACAGATTTTTATCACATACGCGTTATTTTCTAAGCTGGAGAATATTGATCAATTAGCGGGAATTCTTGGGCACGAAATCGGCCATGTGCTGGGACGACATTCTGCGGAGCGCATTGCAAAACAAGGTCTAACACAGGGGATTTTAACGGGAGTTGCCGTTGGAGTAGATCCTTCAGCCGCGCAGAGTGCGTCAGCTGTTGCTGAACTCATCAATATGAAATATGGACGAGACGATGAACTTCAAAGTGATAACCTTGGGGTACAGTTTATGATTCAAGCGGGGTATGATCCTGAAGCTCTCATTGGGGTAATGAGAATTTTAAAAGAAGCGGCAGGCCCAAACCGAACTCCAGAGTTTCAAAGTACCCACCCCGATCCAGAAAATCGTATTGAAAAAATCAAATTAGCAATCAAAAAATATAAAAACTTGTAACGAAAACTTCATTCGTTCTAAAATTTATTTTACTCAAAAACTTATTATCTTTGTAGGATAACCAACACCCTATGAATAAGAAAGTCATTTTGATGATTTTGGACGGTTGGGGGACTTCACCCGATCCCAAAGTTTCCGCGATAGACCAAGCCCATACGCCTTTTGTTGACAATTTGTACACCCAATACCCCCACGCCAGTTTGCGAACCGATGGGTTGCATGTTGGACTCCCCGAGGGTCAAATGGGAAATAGTGAAGTGGGACACATGAATTTGGGAGCTGGAAGAATTGTTTATCAAGATTTGGCTAAAATTAATTTGGCTGTAAAAAACAATACTTTGGCCGATGAGCCGGTTTTAAAACAGGCCATTTCCCATGCTAAATCAAATCAGAAACCCATACATCTTTTGGGGTTGGTTAGCGATGGCGGCGTTCATTCTCACATTAATCATTTATTTGGTTTGATTGATGTTTTGGACCAAAATGATATTAAAAATGCTTATGTTCATGCTTTTACGGATGGTAGAGACGTGGACCCAAAATCTGGGTTTGGATTTATAACGGAATTGGAAACAAAATTGGAACAATCCTCCCTAAAATTGGCCACAGTAACGGGGCGTTATTACGCCATGGATCGGGATCAACGTTGGGAGCGCACAAAACTTGCCTACGATGCCTTGGTCCATGGTAAAGGCGAGCTTTCAAACAACATCACAGCCACCATTCAAAACAGTTATGAAGAGGACATTACTGATGAGTTTTTAAAACCCATCATTGCTACCGATAGTGAGGGCAATGCACTGGCTCAAATCAAAGACGGCGATGTGGTTTTATTTTTCAACTTTAGGACAGATCGTGGGCGACAACTGACCAAGGTGTTGAGTCAAAATGACTTTCATGAATACAACATGCAGGCCTTAAATTTGCACTTTGTTACGATGACTAATTATGACGAAAATTTTAATAATATCAGTGTCATATTCAACAAAGAAAACATTACAAAAACGCTTGGCGAAGTCCTCGAATCTCATGGCAAAACTCAACTCAGAATTGCCGAAACGGAAAAATACCCTCACGTTACCTTTTTCTTTTCGGGTGGGCGAGAAAAACCCTTCGTTGGGGAAGAACGTCTTCTAAAAAATTCCCCAAAAGTAGCCACTTACGATCTTCAACCCGAGATGAGTGCTTTTGAGCTTACCGAGGCCCTTTGTCCCATACTAGAAACTGGAAAAATAGATTTTGTTTGTTTAAATTTTGCTAATGGCGACATGGTGGGGCACACCGGAGTGATGGAAGCCGCCATTAAGGCATGTGAAGCTGTGGATCAATGTGTTGAACAAATAATTTCCAGTGCCAAAAAGCACCACTACACCACACTTCTAATTGCGGATCATGGCAACTGCGAAACCATGCTTAATGCAGACGGATCGCCACATACGGCACACACCACCAACCCGGTTCCAGTGATTCTAATTGACGATCAAATAGATCAAATTAACGATGGAATCCTTGGTGATATTGCACCCACAATTCTGAAACTCATGGGGGTTGATCAACCTAAGGCGATGACTCAAAAACCACTGGTGTAAATCGCATTAAAATTTAGAATTAAATAAGTCTTTTGAGTATCTTTGTACTTTCTTATGCAAATGCTCAATTTAAAAACTTTAGAAGAGATCGAATGCATTCGCGAAAGTGCATTAATTGTATCCAAAACATTGGGTATGTTGGCCAAGGAAGTGAAACCTGGAGTTACTACTTTAGAGCTGGATGCCCTTGCCGAAACTTTCATTAGAGACCACGGCGCCATTCCTGGTTTTTTGGGATTATATGATTTTCCAAATACACTTTGTATGAGTCCAAATGCTCAAGTGGTTCATGGCATACCGAATGATACACCGCTTCAAGAAGGTGATATCATTTCTATTGATTGTGGTGCTTTAAAAAACGATTTTTATGGCGATCACGCCTACACTTTTGCTGTTGGCGAAATTTCGCCAGAAATTCAAAATTTACTCAAGGTCACTAAAGACTCGTTGTATGAAGGCATTAGAGCATTTAAAAAAAATAATCGTGTTGGTGATGTGGGGTATGCCATACAGCAATACTGCGAATCGTACGGCTATGGGGTAGTCAGAGAACTTGTCGGACATGGAATCGGTCGTGTAATGCATGAAGAACCTGAAATGCCCAATTATGGACGCCGTGGTCGAGGTAAAAAATTTGTGGATGGTATGGTTGTAGCCATTGAACCTATGATTAATATGGGTACACACCGCATCAAACACCACAAAGACGGTTGGACCATAACAACAAAAGATAACCTGCCAAGTGCTCATTTTGAACACAATGTAGCCCTTGTACAAGGCAAACCCGAACTACTCTCAACCTTTAAATACATCCACCAGGCTCTGGGAATTGAGACTGATGAAGAACATGAATTTAAATCACAAGTTTAATATCAAAAAAAACATGACCCGAATAGAACACATCGAGGCTGAACTTAAAGCGCTAAGGCATAACATTAACACCCATTCTATGTATGCTGCATTGTCCTCTGTGGAGGATATAAAATTATTTATGGAAACCCATGTGTTTGCCGTTTGGGATTTTATGTCTCTTTTAAAAGCACTTCAACAACAACTTACCAATACCAATACGCCTTGGACCCCAAAATCCAATGGAACCACATCACGATTCATCAACGAAATTGTGATGGGAGAGGAAAGTGATATTAATGAACTTGGAGAGGCCAAAAGCCATTTCGAGATGTACTTGGATGCGATGAATCAAATTCAAGCAGACACGTCTAAAATTAACACGTTCGTCAGTTTGATTGAGCACAACAATTCCATTGAAACAGCGTCTAAACTAGTGGGTTTAAATCCATCTATTCGAAACTTTATAAATTTCACCTTTTCGGTGATTGCCACAGGAAAACCACATTGCATCGCAGCCGCTTTTACTTTTGGTCGAGAAGATGTAATCCCAGACATGTTTTTAAATATTATTGAACAATCAAACACGGAAGGAAGCGACAATCGCTACACGAAATTGAGGTACTATCTAAATCGACACATTGAGTTGGATGGAGATGAGCACGGCCCGATGTCACTATTGATGGTAAAAAACCTATGCGGTGAAGATTCTGAAAAATGGGATGAAGTTTTGGAAACTGCCAAAGCAGCCCTTCAGCAACGCCTCAACCTTTGGGATGCTATCGATAAAGCCATCAGAGCGCAACAAAACTCCAACCCAATCGTTAACTCAATGCCATAATGCCATTACAGTTCCAGAGCATTGAATTTTTTAAATGTCATGAAATCAGCTGTAAAATATATTTTAAAGCTTGTTCCTAGAACAGTCCTAACAAGACTAAGTTTTGTCGTAAAACCATTTGTTAGAATCTACTTGGCCGGTTCAAAATACACCGACCCTATTGATGGCTCTACTTTTAGGCAATTTTTACCATACGGCCATGAAATAATCAGAGAAAATGTCTTGTCGCCCTCCACCTATTCTCTGGAGCGCCATCGACTCTTGTGGCTGTATTTAAAGCATGAAACCGAAGTGTTTACCAAACCCCAAAAGGTACTCCATTTTGCGCCTGAAGCTGCTTTTTATGACCGTCTCAAAACGATGGAGCATTTAGATTATACGACCACAGATCTGGACTCACCCTTAGCAGATGTCAAAGCCGATATCTGCAACTTACCCTTTAAGTCGGATTCATATGATTTGATATTGTGTAATCACGTCCTGGAACATATCGAAGACGATCAACAAGCTATGGCTGAGCTTTTTAGGGTTATGAAACCTGGTGGTATGGGGGTGTTTCAAATCCCATTGGACATGAAACGCAACGAAACTTTTGAGGATTCTTCCATCAAGGATAAAAAAGAACGCGCCAAAATATTTGGTCAATACGATCATGTCCGTATTTACGGAATGGATTTTTTTCAAAGACTTGAGCAATGTGGTTTTCAGATTGAAAAGGTAGATTACACCAAAACGTTATCAGAAGACAAAATAAAAGAATACTGCCTGAGTAAAGGCGAACTTATCCCCGTGGTTTATAAACCAAAAACGATCTAGAACCCGTTAAATGTTTTAAATGCTAGGGTTTTACTATCGTCTTCGTACACGACGAAGGCTTTCAAATGAGGTCGATTTTGCAGAAAATCAGATAACCGATTCAAAGGCATGGTTTGAAGTGCAGTGGCATAGGCATCGGCAGTCATACAATCCTGAGCGATTACTGAAACACTTAAAATATTGGTACGGCTGGGAAAGCCTGTTTTAGTGTCAATGATGTGGGTATATCGCCGACCTTGTGCATCAATTTTAAATTTTCTGTACGTTCCTGAAGTTGCCATCGATTCATCGCTCAGGATAACGGTATCGACAAATTGCAGTTCGCTATTGAGGTTTGGATTTTGTACTCCCACCGTCCAAGGGGTACCCTTGCGAATATTAATCCCTTTACAACGGATTTCTCCTCCAATTTCTACCAGATAATTCTGGATGTTCTTTGACTCCAAAAACAATCCTATGGCATCAACGCCGTAGCCCTTTGCAATGGCGTTAAAATCTAATTTAGTGGCTTTAGATTTGGAGATTTTCGTTCGATTGATTTGAACTTTATCCAAGCCAACGGACTGCATCAACGACTCAATTTTAAGACTATCCACTTGATCTATAGTCCCTTTGGGGCCAAAATCCCAAGCGTTAACCACTGCGCCTATTGTGGGATCAAAAGCACCTTCAGTATCTTCGAAAATAGCGCTTGAAGCCAAGAAAACTGTTTTAAAATGAGCATCTATTTCCAAGGATTCCGTTTGATTTAATTGAGAAATTATAGAAGTCGGAATGTAGGTGGACATCGAGTTATTGATGGCCTCAAAAATTGAATCGAATGCCTCTGAATAATTGGTATCCCCGTAATAAATAATACTGTATGTCGTCCCAAAAATACCACCAGAAATGCGCTGTTCAGATTGATTGTCACATCCTAACTGAACCAAAATAAAGAGAAAAATGAACAATCGTTTCATGGCTAACCTTAATTCAAATGAGATTCGATAAGCTGGATTCCGTTGTATTCCATCAAGTAGTCTTCGTTTAGGTAAATCGGCAAATCTTCTCCGTTGGGATTGCCTAGGCCTACTCCAGCATAAAGAACTTTGGCCTCCTTCTCTAAAGCATGTTTTTTGAATGTTTCCATCCAAACGACATCATAATTATTGGGATTTTCTGGAAGTTTTACAACACGTACAATCACAAAAAAGTATTGGTTATTTTTATCAATACAAACAAACTGTGGGTGTTTTTTGAGTTGACTGTTAATGGCTACAAATTCGAATCCTCTGGATTCCAAATCTTTACCAACATGATTCATCCCAAGATTGTGCAGTTCTTGTTTTGTAAGAGCTTTTGACATGATGCAAAAATACAAAAAGCCCAACAGTTCTGTTGGGCTTTTTTCGTTAATAGAAGTATAATTTATCCTCCAAAATCGTCAAAACGAATATGCTCGTCAGGGATGCCAAAGTCCTCTCCCATTTTTTGAACGGCCTTATTCATCAGTGGTGGCCCACAAAAATAAAGCTCAATGTCCTCCGGTGTTTCGTGATGGTTGAGATAGTTGTCAATCACACAATTGTGAATAAATCCAACGAAGCCATCCCCTGGCGCATCGATGTTTTCTTTAACTTTCCAGTTGTCTTCCTCCAAAGGTTCTGATAGGGCTAAATAAAATTTGAAATTTGAAAAATCTTGTTCAAGTTGTTTAAAATGATCTAAATAAAATAATTCTCTTTTGGATCGCCCTCCGTACCAATAGGTCACTTTTCGGCCAGTTTTTAGGGTTTTAAACAAATGATAGAGGTGCGAACGCATGGGAGCCATCCCTGCTCCACCACCGACATAAAGCATCTCAGACTCGCTTTCGTTGATGAAAAATTCGCCGTAAGGCCCAGAAATAGTAACTTTATCGCCTGGTTTTTGAGCAAAAATATACGACGATGCTACACCAGGATTAACGTCCATCCAAGTATTTTTGGAACGGTCCCATGGCGGTGTTGCAATACGTACATTTAGCATAATCTCACGACCTTCTGCAGGGTAGGAAGCCATAGAATAGGCCCGTTCGACGGTCTCAGAATTTTTCATCGTCAAAGGCCAAAGACCAAATTTATCCCACTCCGTTTGGAATTTTTTGGGATCGTCATGTTCCTCTGGGTGGGCTGTAATGTCGATGTCTTTATAATTGATTTCACAAGGTGGAATTTCAATTTGGATATACCCGCCGGCTTTATACCCCATATCCTCTGGGATTTCTACCACAAATTCTTTGATAAAAGAGGCCACATTGTAATTTCTAACAACAGTAGCTTCCCATTTTTTAATGCCAAAAACTTCTTCAGGAATCGTGATTTCCATGTCTTGCTTTACTTTTACTTGACAAGACAATCGGGCGCCGCTTTGCAATTCTTTTCTAGAAAAATGAGGGGTTTCTGTAGGTAGGGCTTCTCCACCTCCTGAGAGTACATGACATTCGCATTGAATGCAGGTTCCGCCACCAACGCAAGCTGATGGTAAGAATATTTTTTGATTC
>CAJXUB010000015.1 GCA_913061125.1 uncultured Flavobacteriaceae bacterium | reverse complement strand
GAAAAATGAGGGGTTTCTGTAGGTAGGGCTTCTCCACCTCCTGAGAGTACCTGACATTCGCATTGAATGCAGGTTCCGCCCCCACCGCAAGCTGATGGTAAGAATATTTTTTGATTCCCTAATGTTGACAGCAACGTTCCTCCCGAGGCGACCTCAATTTCGCGTTCGCCATTGATTAGAATTTTTACGGGCCCTGACGGGGATAATTTTTGTTTTACAAACAATAACAGACTGACTAGCAAGAGCGCAATGACTAGGAATGCGGCTACGGTTGCGATTATGGTTCCTGATGTTCCTGCGGCTAAAATCAACATATTTACTTGAGGTTTTTAGTTTTGTTATCTTTATTTTTTTCAGCAGAAGTAACTTCAGCTACAACTTCTGGTGTATCTTTAGTTTCTTCGTCACCTCCAGTTAACATCCCACCAAAACTCATAAATCCTATGGCCATAAGTCCTGTGATGATAAATGTTATACCGAGTCCTCGCAGAGGTGCAGGCACGCTGGAGTATCTGATTTTTTCTCTGATGGCCGCAATGGCTAAAATGGCTAAAAACCATCCGATTCCTGAACCAAGGCCGTAAACTGTTGCTAGGCCTAAGGTTGCTATTTCTCTGGACTGCATAAAAAGTGATCCACCCAAAATGGCACAATTTACAGCAATCAGCGGAAGGAAAATTCCAAGGGAATTGTATAACGATGGTGAAAATTTTTCAACAATTATTTCGACCAATTGAACCATGGTTGCTATGGTTGCTATAAACATAATGAAAGACAAAAAGCTTAGGTCGTATTCGGCAAAATCCTCGCCCAACCACGATAAAGCTCCGGGTTTTAAAATGTATTGATCCAATAACCAATTCAACGGAACTGTTACCAACAGTACAAAAATGACTGCAGCACCAAGACCGACAGCGGTGGATACTTTTTTGGACACGGCCAGGTAGGAACACATGCCGAGGAACGTGGCAAATACCATGTTGTCGATAAAGATTGATTTAAAAAATAACTCTAAATATTCCATAATTCCTTTAATCTTCGATTAGTGCTTTATTTCGACTGCGTTGGACCCAAATGATCAGCCCAACCACAATCAGGGCCATTGGGGACAACAACATAAATCCATTGTTTTCATAGCCAATGGCATATAATCCTGTTTTTTCTATCGGGTCGCCCAAAACTTTAATTCCTAATAAAGTTCCTGAACCCAGTAGCTCTCTAAAAAATCCTACGATAATGAGAATCACGCCGTAACCGGCAGCATTTCCGATTCCGTCCAAAAAGGAACGCCATGGACCATTTCCAAGTGCAAAAGCTTCAAAACGCCCCATAATAATACAGTTGGTGATGATGAGTCCCACAAAAACCGAAAGCTCTTTGCTGAGCTCGTAAGCGAAGGCTTTTAGCACCAAGTCAACAATGATTACCAATGCGGCAACCACCGTTAGTTGAACAATAATTCTAATTTTGGATGGAATGATGTTTCGAATCAGTGATATAACAACATTTCCAACCCCCATGACAAACAGTACTGAGATGGACATCACGATGGATGCCTTGAGCTGTGCTGTGATGGCTAAGGCCGAACAAATCCCGAGAACTTGTATGGTAATGGGGTTGTTATCCGCGAGTGGATCTAGAATTAATTTACTGTCTTTTTTAGATAAAAGTCCCATGTGATTTAGTTGGTTAGTGATTTAAAGTAAGGCACATACAATTTCAGTTCCGATTTGATCATTGCTGCAACTCCGTCTCCAGTAATGGTGGCTCCAGCAATAGCATCAACTTCATAGTCGGTTTTATCATTGTTTTTAGGGTCGGCGTTACTTTTCGAAACTGCGATGCCCTTAAAAACACCATCTTCCATAAGGTGTTCCCCAATAAAATCGTCCATAAAGAAGCGTTCTTTGATGTTGGCGCCTAGTCCTGGTGTTTCGGCTTTGTGATCGAAATAAGCTCCTTGAATGACCATATTTTCGTCCATAGCAACGTAAGCCCAAATGGCGTCCCACAAGCCCTTACCTCTGATGGGGGCGATATAGTATGTTTTATCTTCTTTTTTACCAATGAACAACGGAAGTTTTCTATCGATGCCTGCTTTGGCGTTGGCTTGCTGTTTTTTAACATCGATCAAATAGGCATCTTCAGAGGACGTAATGTTCCCGCCTTGAATGATCACTTGTTCTTTTATGTAAGTCTTAAACAACTCGGGGGCTTTGTCTGTGGAGACAAAATTGGCACTACTGCCTTCATTTTCATTAATCCCCATCGCGTAAAGAATATTTTGTTGTTTTTCTAAACGCTTATTAACATCAATATTTGGGGCCAAACTTGAGGCCGTAAAGGCCAACAACGAACCTACGATAATAACCATACCTGTGGCAAAAAGAATGGTGTATTTATTTGTTTCTGTGTTTGTACTCATGGTTTAGGCAGTTTTAACTTTTAAACGTTTAAGGCGTCTTTTGACATTTCCTTGAACCACATAATGATCGATGGTTGGTGCAAAAACATTCATTAGTAAAATGGCTAAGAAAACACCTTCGGGGTAAGCGGGATTAAAGACTCGAATCATGATTGAAATAAATCCAATTAAAAATCCATAAATCCACTTTCCTTTGTTGGTTTGTGCGGCTGTTACTGGGTCTGTGGCCATGTAAACTGCACCGAAAAGAATACTTCCAATAATCAGGTGTTGCCAAAAGGGAACACGCATTAATCCGTAGAATTTACTGGTTGATGTGATGATACCGGCATCTACAACTCCGTTGAATATAAGGCCCATTACCAAGGCACCGATTACGGTGCTTAACATGATTCTCCAACTTCCAACTTTGGTGAAAATTAAAAATAAGGCCCCAAAAATAATCAGAAGTTTCGATGTTTCTCCAATCGATCCAGGAATAAGCCCGTAGAACATGTCGGCAAAACTATAGACTATTTCTTGATTTTGGGCGTAGCTTCCAAGAATAGTTTCTCCAGAGATGGCATCTGCAGTTCCAGCGCGCTCTACGGCACCATGAACCCAAACCTTATCGCCACTCATCCACGTTGGATATGCAAAAAAGAGAAAAGCCCGAATGGTGAGTGCAGGGTTTAGAATATTCATTCCCGTGCCTCCAAATACTTCTTTTCCAATGACAACTCCAAAGGCCACTGCTACAGCCAACATCCAAAGCGGTAAATCAACTGGAACGATTAGGGGGACTAACATCCCAGTGACCAAATAGCCCTCTTCGACCTCGTGCCCTTTGATGACGGCAAAAATAAATTCAATCAATAACCCAACGCCATAGGATACGGCTAACAACGGGAGTATCTTCCAAGCGCCAACAATAAGATTGTCTAAGGTCCAAAAAGTGCTGCCTAAAAATCCTTGAGAGGCTTCAATGGTTCCCAGCGCTAGATAGTGCTGGTATCCAGCATTGAACATTCCAAAAATTAAACAAGGGACCATTGCCATGATAACCGTGTTCATGGTTCGCTTTAAATCGTCGGCAGCTTTGATGTGTGTCCCGCCGTGCGTCGTTTCGTTTGGCAAGTATAAAAAGGTGTGAAGGGCGTTAAATGCTGGTGCCATTTTTTTCCCTTTATACTTTTCTTTTAGATTGTGTAAGTTTGATTTTAAACCCATTCTTTTTTTTAGTTTTAAAATGAATTGTTATCCAATTTCTTTAATCATCAGGTCTAATCCTTCTCTGATAATTTCTTGATGCGGTTGTTTTGACACACAAATAAATTCTGTCAAAGCAAAATCTTCTGGCGCAACTTCATACATCCCCAAAGCTTCCATCTCATCCAAATCTTTGTACATGCAAGCTTTCAAGATTTGAAGCGGATAAATATCTAATGGAAATACTTCTTCATAAGACCCCGTTAGCACAAAAGCTCTGTGTTCGCCATTGGTGTTTGTATTTAAATCGTATTTCTTTTTGGGCGTTAGCCAAGAGAAAGTCAATGCTCTTGAAGTTGAAATTTTATTAAACACAGGTTTGTTCCATCCAAAGAAATCGTAATCGTCACCCTCTGGAATGACCGTGATGACGTCGTTGTAAAAATCTAAAAAACCATCCGGTTTGATTTCTTTTCCTGTTAGAACATTTCCAGAAATAATTCGAGCATGTGCATCTTTCTGAATTCCTCTATCGTAAATCATGGTAGCAACTTCACTTCCAATTCGTGTGGTAAGATATCTTGGCTCTTGAATTTGAGAACCGACCATGGCCACGGTACGTTCGGCGTTAAATTTTCCAGTCAAAAACAACTCCCCAATAATGACCAGATCTTGAGGTGCTACGGTCCAAACGGTTTCGCCTTTATTTATGGGATCGAGCTTGTTAATCATGGTGCCAACATTACCCGATGGGTGGGGCCCAGACAGGCGGTGGGTGGTTATATTTTCCAAGTTTGTGAACGGCGAGTGACTGTCTTTCGGAACGCCCACATGAACGGTGCCATCTGTCAGTTTTGACAGGGCGGTCACGGCGGCCTGAAGCTCATTTTCTTTACCTTTTAGCGTAAAATTATAATCGGCAGCTAATGGCGCTGTGGCGTGTGCAGATATAAAAATCGATTTTGGTTTTCGAGCTGGGTCTGCTATAATGTCGTAAGGCCGTTGTTTTACAAATGGCCAACAACCCGAAGCTAAAAGAAGTGATGTAATATCCTCTGCTTTGGCGCTCTCTACGCTCAATTTATCATGTGATACAAATGCTATTTTTTGATCCGCTTGAATCTTGATTTCTAAAATGCGGCGTTTTTCCCCTCTTGAAATTTCTATAACTTCTCCAGAAACGGGCGCAACAAACACAACGGCTTCATTGGATTTATCAAAAAACAAGGGTTCACCGGCTTTGACTTTTTGACCTGCTTTTACAACTAACTTGGGAGTTACTCCGTGGAAATCTTCAGGTCGAATGGAATAGTAGTTACTTTTTATGGCCGCCGACAGGGTCTGGGCTGCCTCACCTACTAATCTGATGTCAAGACCTTTTTTAATTCGTATGTCTTTGGGCATATGACTTTGGTTGTTGGTAATTGAATCTTAAAATCGTGCAAATTTACAAATTAAAAGTGCATTTGTCATAACATTTAAATGGATTTTTTTGTTAAAATTTACATTGATTTAGTCCCATAATTTTTGTCTATATTTACCGTTAGTTTAATTAACATGCGTTACCTCAAATTATTTTCTATTTTTATATGTTTTCAGTGGGGACTGCACAGTCAAGTGGAAGAAACGCCCCCGCCACAGGACATCAAAACCATTACGTTTGGAACGACTCCAGATGCATCAGGTTTGCCCATCGCAAACCTCTACGATCGCTTGTATTTGGAATTTGATGTATTAAATAATTTGGAAGAAGATTTTTATTACACCATAGAGCATTTTAACCACGATTGGACCCCATCTCAGCTCATGAAGCAAGAATATTTGGACGGCTTGGATAATTTAAGAATTGTAAATTATGAAAACTCGTTTAATACCTATCAAATTTACTCGCACTATCGCTTGCAAATTCCAAACCAACAAACACGCCTCAAAGTATCTGGAAACTACCTCATTAAAATTTTTGACGACTACGACGAGCTGGTATTCAGTCGTAAATTTATGATCATGGAACCTTTGGCCAATGTTGGCGTACAAATTAGACGCTCCAGAGATGTATCTCTGATAAACTCATCACAATCTGTGGATTTCAATGTGGTACCTAAGGGGTTTAATTTCAATAATCCGATGGAAACCATCAAAACCACAGTCGTTCAAAACAACAATTTGAAAACGGCCATTTCTGGCTTAAAACCCCAATATATTTTGGGAAACAAATTGGTTTTTCGATACACCAACGCCTCACTTTTTTGGGGTGGTAATGAATATTTATTTTTTGAAAATAAAGACGTTAGAGGTACCAATTTAGGCGTTCAATTTATTGATTTACAGGAGTTGTATCACAGTTATTTATACACCGACGTGGAACGCTTTCGTCAGAAATACACTTACAATCCGGACATCAATGGCGGGTTTAAAGTAACCGTATTGGACCGTCAAAATCCGAGTATTGAGGCCGACTACACTTTTGTTCATTTTTCACTCTTATCAGACGAATTTTTGCAAGCATCGGTTTATGTTTTTGGCGGGTTTAACAACTTTAGCGCAACAGAAAATAATCGAATGACATACAATGAAAGAAAGGGCGTTTACGAATGTACCATGCTCATGAAACAAGGATTTTATAATTACAAATACGTGCTTATTAACAACGAAGGTATCTTGCAGGAAGGTGCTATTAGTGGGAATTTCGATGTTACAGAAAATAACTATAAAGTTGTGGTTTATTACCGTGATTTGGGAGCGAGATACGACAAACTCATTGGAATGGGCGAAGCAAATTCTACCCAAATGACGAATTAATTCATTAGATATTTTTTTTAATTGACTTAACTCAAACATGATACAACAAGTAACCAAAGGCATAAAAATATCCGTTCAATCGAACTTTGAAGGTACCTTTTTTAGAGAGCAAAACCTGTATTATGCGTTTAGTTACAAGATCACAATTGACAACAATAGCCAAGAAACCGTTCAATTAATTTCAAGGAAATGGCACATTTTGGATGCCCTAAATGTTAGAGAAATTGTGGAGGGGGACGGAGTTGTTGGGGAGCAACCCATCATAGCTCCAATGGAACGTTACAGCTACAAGTCTGGATGTCATTTACGATCCCCTCTTGGAGCAATGAATGGAGTCTATTTCATGCACTGTTTGTCTGATAATTCAACGCTTGAAGTTACAATACCAAACTTTAGACTTTACACCCAATTTGCGCAAAATTAATCGTGTCAAGGGCATGGCCTTTTCCGTCATAAATTGTAAATTTAACCGCTAATATTTTATTTATCACAAATCATGGGAAAAGGATTTTTTAAAGTACCCGTTGCTCAAAACGAACCCGTACTGTCCTATGCACCCGGCTCAAAAGAAAGAGATCGAGTGTTGGAGGCCTACAAATCGATGTATAATTCAACCATAGACGTTCCGTTACTTATTAATGGAAAAAAAATAACAACCGGGAATACGCAAACCGTGTCGCCCCCCCACGATCATCAGCATATTGTTGGAACCTATCACCTGGCCAACCAATCGCATGTGGAAGAGGCCATCTCTACAGCACTCGAAGCTCGAAAAACATGGTCTCAAATGCCTTGGGAACAACGGGCAGGAATTTTCCTCCGTGCAGCAGAACTTATTGCTGGACCGTACCGCGCTAAAATTAATGCTGCCACCATGATGGCTCAATCCAAAACGGTTCATCAGGCAGAAATTGACGCAGCTTGTGAGTTCATTGATTTTCTTAGGTTTAATGTCCAATTCATGACTGAAATTTACAGCGATCAACCACAAAGCACCGCCCAAGCTTGGAACCGCATTGAATACAGACCGCTCGAAGGGTTCACTTACGCTGTAACCCCTTTTAACTTTACGGCTATTGCAGGAAACCTACCCGCTTGTATGGCCTTAATGGGAAATGTAGTTGTTTGGAAACCCAGCGACAGTCAAGTTTTTTCTGCTAAAATTATTATGGACATCTTCGAAGAAGCCGGAGTACCTCCAGGGGTCATCAACGTGGTCTTTGGCGACCCCGTTATGATTTCCGAAACCGTACTTTCCAGTCCCGATTTTTCTGGATTACACTTTACAGGATCCACATTCGTATTTAAAGAACTCTGGAAACAAATCGGAAATAATATTCACAACTATAAAACCTACCCTCGAATTGTGGGGGAAACAGGCGGAAAAGATTTCATCGTTGCACACCCCTCGGCCAACCCCAAGCAAGTCGCCACAGGAATAGTCCGAGGTGCCTTCGAATTTCAAGGTCAAAAATGCAGCGCAGCATCGCGTGCCTACATTCCAAAAAGTCTTTGGTCGGATGTAAAAACCTCTTTGTTAGAGGATATTTCGTCCATCAAAATGGGAAGCCCGGAAGATTTATCAAACTTTATGACAGCCGTCATTCACGAGGGGTCTTTTGATAAAATCGCAAGTTATATTGATCGGGCCAAAAAAGATTCTGAAGTTGAGATTATCGCAGGCGGAAATTATGATAAATCTAAAGGGTATTTTATTGAACCTACAGTTATTTTAACGACAAATCCGCATTACGAAACGATGTGTACGGAGCTCTTCGGCCCAGTAATTACCGTTTACATTTATGAGGATGATGCTTTTGAGGATACGCTTCACCTGATTGATCAAACGAGTGAGTACGCTCTTACAGGTGCAGTGTTTTCTAAAGACCGCTATGCCGCTGCAACAGCCACACAGATTTTAGAAAATTCGGCGGGTAATTTTTACATCAACGATAAGCCCACTGGTGCTGTTGTGGGGCAACAACCCTTTGGTGGTGCTCGTGCCTCGGGTACCAATGACAAAGCCGGGTCGGCGCAAAATTTACTGCGTTGGGTTTCGCCAAGACTTATAAAAGAAACTTTTGTCTCGCCAGAAGATTACAAATATCCTTTTTTAGATTAATTTAAAAAGTTAGAAACATAAAAAAGCCACACTAAAACTGAATTAGTGTGGCTTATTTTTTTTCGACATAACCTGACTAGTCAAACGAAGCAGATTCACCAACGTGAACTTCCTGGACGTTATAAATATCGTAGTGGGGAGAATTTTCGTGGGTTTCATTAAAGTAATCCACAAATGTTTTGGTGTAGGTGTTTCGAACATAAGCCACAACTTTCAAATCATTGAAGTCTGAGGCACTTGTGGGGATGTCAAGTCCTGTTATGGTTCTTGTGTAAACACCTCCTGCTGTAGTGTTGGAGGCAGGGATAACATCTCCAAGTTGATCGGTATAAACCTCTCTTAAAATATCCTTATGAACATAACTAGTCCCCTGCGATGATCCTGCTTGGGCAGAGTTAGAAGTTGCAGAGCCCTCGATGAGATAAATCATCAGTTTGACTTCTTCTGAAGGGGTAGTCTTAAATCCAACCTTCACTTCCAGATCCAATTTCCCACCAATAACGGCTGCTTCTACAGCTAAACCAACGGAGGCCTCTTCGGCCAACTCCCCATCAACTTGAGTCATATCTGGAAAATCCCATCGAGTATCAGGTCCATTGACATAGACTGTTGGGAATCCTGTCACATTATAATGGTTGGTCCAAAAGTTGGTTTCGGGGATTTCCATTGGGTCTCCCCAGTGGTATCCCACACCAAAAATTGTTGAACCATTAACAGCACTTGCCACAGCTGATGCTGCTGGCGGGCAATTAGGACACCAAGTTCCTGTGAAGTCCTCCAGAAGGACTTTTTTAGTGAAGTTGGATGGTGCGCCAGAGCTGTCAAAAGAAGAAGTGTCGCTGTAATCCGATGGATCCAGGATTTCAAACGAAACGGCATTTGAGGTTAACCCTTCGTAAGTCGCTACAAATTCAAAAGATCCAGCTTCATCAAAAACATGAGGGTTGTCTGTAACCAAATCACCATTAACCGTAACTTCAGCTTCAGAAGTTACGATGTTATTGAAGTTATCTTTGACCGAAAAAACGCCTTGTTCGTTTATGAGATAACTTTCTTGATCGAAAAACAAAACGATGGATGTTGGCGGATTATCTTCAACTGTTATTTCAAGGGTGTTGGAAGTCAATTCTTCATAGGTGGCCACAATGGTGTATGTCCCAGGGGTCTCAAAAAGATGTGGGTTTGTTATGGTTTCACCATTAGCAGTAAGTGTAGACTGGTTGGTTACAGAGTTGTTGAGATTGTCCTTGACGATAAACCCCACAGGTGTGGTGTTGTTAAAGTATTGAACTGTTGTACTCAAAGTAATTGCTGTAACATCTCCTTGACTTCCACCACCCCCGGGGTTGGGATTGGTTGGTCCGGCACTTTCATCGCCCGAGCAAGACAAAACCAATAGTGTGGCCAGAAAAATGGAGTAATTAAAAATAGATTTCATAAAAAAAGAATGATTAATTGCATTTTAAAATTAAAATTCACAAAAAAAGTATTGTTTTTTTGAATTTAAATCAATAAATGTCAATTTTGTTATATAATTTGTAAATTTACTGTTTAATTTTAATTAAGCAACAATGAACAAATATTTTTATGTTATATTACTTACGATTCCTCTATTTACCCAATCCCAAAACGCCCTTCCAGATATCACTCTCAAAACTCTTTCAGGCCAAACTGTAACCACCAAACAAATGGCTGAAAAACACGATTTATTAATCATATCGCTATGGGCCACTTGGTGCGTACCCTGCAAGAACGAATTGGATGCTATTGCCGAGGTTTACGACGACTGGGTAGACGATACAAACGTCACGCTGTACGCCGTATCTATAGATGACTCAAGAACATCAAAACGCATTAAACCCATGATCAATGGAAAGGATTGGGAATTTGAAATTTTATTGGACGAAAACAGTGATTTGAAGCGGGCATTTGGTGTAAGTACAGTCCCTTTTACGGCTGTGATTAAACAGGGAAAAATTATGTATAAACATACCGGTTACACCCCGGGTTACGAAACCGAACTATACAACCAAATTTTAAAAATTGCTGATTAATTTGTTTAATTAATAGAGCTATATAGTTAACACAAAATGACAAAACGATTATCAATAATCCTTCTCTTAGTTGGAGGATTTTTACTCCACAGCCAAGAAACGAATGAGTCCGTTTTTAAAACCCTAAAAAGTAATTTAACGGTCAGTTTCGAATCCAACTCACAATGGTATGTGAACGATTCAAAATTTGGCGATTTTGAGGAAGACGAGCACTTAAGAACGACTAACTTTTTGCGACTGGACTACACCATATCTGACCGTTTTTCAACTGGGATTCAATTGGAAAGTTATGCCCCAAAAAATCTCCTGAACAACAGTGAACTCTATGATGAAGACTTGGAATTGGCCACCTATTATTTACGATATAAAACAAAATCTCTTGATTTTACACTGGGGCACTATTATGCTCAATTTGGCAGCGGTCTCATTCTACGAGCTTGGGAGGACAGAGCCCTTGGAATTAACACGGCGCTGTTTGGAGCAAAAATGGTATTTTCACCCCACGATGCGTTTCGAATTACAACCCTGTACGGAAAACAACGGAAAGGGTTTGATTTATCTGAAGGCGAAATATTCGGTGCCAATGCAGAGTTGGATCTTACTAACGCTCTTAACATAATGCGATCTAGTAATTTGCTCTTGGGCTTGAGTTATGTTGGCAAAAAAGAGGACTACCGAAACTTGGAAAATCTTTCGGTTGACGCTGTTCCAAATATTGTCAATTCATTTTCGGGCCGACTTAATTTTTCTCATTCTAATTTTTACACTGATTTTGAATACGTTGCAAAAAGTGACGATATCAGATTAAATAACATCATTCCCAATACCGTATCGTTTTCAGAAAATCAAACTTTTGAGGGCAATGCTGTAAGCTGGACAGCAGGTTACAGTCAAAAAGGATTTGGAGTAAGCTACAACTTCAGACGACTTGAAAACATGCGATTATTTTCTGAAAGAGCTTTTGGAAATGCCAATAACAACCCCACAAACCAGTTGAGTGTCAATTATTTACCTGCCCTGTCAAAACAACACGATTATACCTTAGCCAATATTTACTTGTACCAATCTCAACCCGGTTTGTTTATCGAAAATTATGAATCGCCACTCATCAAGGCTGGAGAAATTGGCCAATTTGTCGATTTGTTTTACAACTTCAAAAAGGGCAGCTTTTTTGGGGGCAAATACGGCACCAAATTAAACATTAACATGTCCTATTGGGCCAGCCTGGCCAACAACTATTCGGACCCCAATGGCATTCCATACTTTGTAAGTGATGATTTGACTTACGAAACTGAATTTTTAAATTTTAAAAACAAATTGTATACTGATTTGAATGTGGAAATTAGAAAAAAATGGAACCGTCGTTTAAGATCAATTTTCACATTTATAAATGTCTTCTATAATAAAAGTTATCTTGAATCCAAAGCAGACGGTAGCAAAGTTAGAGCATGGATCGGTGTCGCTGAGAGCACCTACAAATTTTCTAAGGGAAATTCTGTCCGTTTGGAATTGCAACACCTTTCTACCAATGATGACGCGCGCAATTGGCTGGGCGGAACCGTGGAGTATTTTTTTAATTCGAAATTCGGAATTTACTTCAACGATTCCTATAATTATGAAGACAGTAAAATTATTCAAGACACAAAAATTCACTTCTTTAACGTTGGAGGCAGCTACACGAAAGGAGCCACACGATTGGCGTTAAACTATGGGCGCCAACGAGGTGGGTTGTTGTGTGTTGGTGGAATTTGCCGACCGGTGAGCCAGAATACAGGACTGACCTTGAATTTCACCTCTACGTTTTAGGAATTTTTGCAAAGCCCTTTGTGTTTTTAAACTTTAGGGGCAAGTGAACCACTTTTTTGGTTTCAAAAAACGAGGGGTCAAAAAAATCTTTAATGGGATAAATGGTGGCTTTTGGATACGAACTTAATTCTTCAGACAAATCACCCCCTTTGAGATAAAGAATACCATTTTTTAAATCATGCCTGTGGTGTTTTTTAACTTTATGTTTGACCCATTTCACGAAACTGGGCATCGTAGTTACAGCACGACTAATTATAAAATCAAAAGACCCTTCGACCTGCTCTGCTCTAATGTGATTTGCGGTAACGTTGTTAAGTCCTAAACTGGATGCTACAGCACGAACCACCTTAATTTTTTTTTGGATGCTGTCGGCCAAATAAAACCGGGTGTCTGGATATAAAATCGCCATGGGTATCCCTGGGAAACCACCTCCTGTACCAACATCTAGAACATGTGATTGGGGCTTAAATTGCACAACTTTCGCAATGGCTAAAGAGTGTAAAACGTGTTTCAAATATAGGGATTGAATGTCTTTTCTGGAGATGACATTAATCTTGGAATTCCAAGACTCGTATAGAGGTTGCAATGCTTCAAATTGTTGTATTTGAACATCCGATAATTCCGGAAAATATTTTAGGATTAAATCCACCAAAAATTAATTTTGAACAAAAATAGTTATAAATCTCTTAAATGTTTTCAACAGGCAGCATTCAGATAAATTAATTAAGTATATTTGATGGAACGAAAAACAGATCAATCGCAATGAACAAACCGCAAATAAAATTTCCTAGAAAAGATTCAAAACAATTTTTTAGAACACTAAATTCTAGAGTAAATGCCTACTTTAAGGACAACAACATTAAACGAACTGGCAATTGGCAGCTGTGGTTAAAAACAATTGTTATGTTCTCCATATTCTTAATTCCATATTTTTTGATTTTAACTTTAGATATGCCAGGGTGGTTGCAGCTCCTTTTCACAATTGTCATGGGCGTTGGCATGGCTGGAGTTGGAATGAACGTGATGCATGACGGAAATCATGGTTCATTTTCGAGCAAAACTTGGGTCAATAACCTCATGGGGAGCAGCATTTATATTTTAGCAGGAAACGTCTACAACTGGAAAGTTCAGCACAACGTTTTGCATCACACCTATACCAATGTTCATGGGCACGATGAGGATTTGGATGCGGGACGGATTTTAAGATTTACAAAGCACGCCCAATGGAAATGGTATCATAAATTCCAACACTACTATTCCCTCTTACTTTATGGTCTGTTGACGATCAATTGGGCCATTACGACAGATTTCCTTCAGATGAAACGCTACATGAAACGGCGATTGGCTTATGGAAAAATCCCAAGCGCTACCAAAAATTGGAGCACACTGGTTATTTCAAAACTTATATACCTCAGCATGTGGATTGTCATTCCAATGCTGTTATTAGACATGGCTTGGTGGAAAATTCTTCTTGGATTTTTTATAATGCACTATACGGCTGGATTGATATTGAGCGTTATTTTTCAGTTAGCCCACGTGATGGACGATGCTGAAATGCCCATTCCCGATAACAATGGTACGTTAAAAAACACTTGGGCCATTCATCAATTGAAAACTACCATTAATTTTTCGCCAAAAAATAAACTAATCAACTGGTTTACAGGCGGTTTAAACCACCAAGTTGAGCATCATATTTTCCCCAATATATCGCACATCCATTATGGAAAAATAGCCCATATTGTAAAAAAAACAGCACAAGAATTTAACCTACCCTACAACGAATACAAAACCACACGAAAAGCTATTATTGCTCATTTTAGATACCTTAAGCTTATGGGCATGAAACCAGCATTAAACGCTTAACTCACAATGAACCAATTACTTTCAGAACGAATTTTGAATATGGCCACCTCAGCCACGTTAGCCATGGCCGCCAAAGCCAGAGAACTTCGAGGAGAGGGCAAAGATATTATTGGACTAAGTCTGGGTGAACCCGACTTTAATACGCCCGATTTTATTAAAAATGCCGCCAAACAAGCCATCGATGACAATTATAATTCCTACACCCCTGTTGACGGGTACAGCGAATTAAAACAAGCCATCATAACTAAGTTTCAGAGGGACAACAATTTGACCTACACGCCCGAACAAATTGTTGTATCTACGGGCGCAAAACAATGTTTAGCCAATGTCGCTTTAGTATTGTTGAATAAAGGAGATGAGGTCATTTTACCCTGCCCCTATTGGGTGAGTTATTCGGATATTGTCAAACTTTCCGAAGGCACGCCTGTTGAGGTCAAAACATCCATTTCAACGGATTTTAAAATGACCCCAGAACAATTGGAAGCAGCCATCACGCCGAACACCAAAATGATTTGGTTTAGCTCGCCCTGTAACCCCAGTGGGTCAGTATACAGCAAACGGGAACTGAGAGCCCTAGCGGATGTGCTTCAAAAACACCCTCAAATTTATGTTGTTTCAGATGAAATTTATGAGCATATCAATTTTGGTGGTGGTCATGCAAGTATGGCTCAATTTGAAGACATGTACGAGAGAACAATTACGGTGAATGGGGTCTCCAAAGCTTTTGCAATGACAGGTTGGAGAATTGGATTTTTGGGAGCACCGAAAGCCATCGCCAGAGCTTGTAACAAAATGCAAGGACAAATAACAAGTGGTGCCAATTGTATTGCGCAACGGGCGGTCATTACGGCACTAAACGAATCGCCTAAAAAAGTGCAATATATGGTTGACGAATTTAAAATTCGTCGAGATTTAATTCTGAATCTACTCAATGGGATTGATGGATTTAGCTGCAATGTGCCCGAGGGTGCTTTTTATGTATTCCCAGATGTTTCGGCTTTGTTTGGAAAAACATTCAATGGGGTGCTGGTTAGCAACGCCACCGATTTATCAATGTATCTTTTAGAAGAAGCATTAGTAGCAACGGTAACAGGTGATGCCTTTGGAAATCCAAATTGCTTACGAATATCCTATGCGGCCTCGCAGGAGCAAATCATTGAAGCTGTTTCAAGAATTAAAAAAGCATTAGAGGGCTAATTATTTATCGGTTCCGCCAGAAAAAGGGAGTTAAAAGAATCAGTACTGTAAACAATTCCAGTCGGCCAATGAGCATTAAAAACGCAGCCCACCATTTTCCGAATTCGGGCATTTCACTAAACGTATTAGCGGGACCAAACTCACCAAGCGCAGGACCAACATTTCCTAAACTTGAGGCCGCCACGCCAATGGCGGACTCAAAATCTAATCCTATAAAAGCAAATCCCAACGCACCGATGATGAACGAAATCATGTAGAGAATAAAAAACCCAAGGACGTTGAAAACAATTTCCCTAGAAACTGTTTTGGAATTATATCGAACAGGTACAACCGCATTGGGATGAAGCGAACGCTTGAATTCCATGAATCCATTTCGAATGAGCAATAAATGGCGAACAACTTTTACACCGCCCGATGTGCTTCCTGAAGAGCCCCCCAAAAACATCAGACCAAAGAAAAAGACCACCAAAAAAGGAGACCATAGTGTAAAATCGGCAGTTACAAATCCTGTGGTTGTTACAACAGCTACGACCTGAAATAAAGCATGTCTTAGTGTCGATTCAGTGGCACCAAAAACTTGAGGATGATTAAAAATTGAGTCTTGATTTAGAGAAGAATTTAGACACAAAACCACCGCAACTGCAGCTGTAAAAGTGATTAGAAATTTGGTATATAATTTAAATTCTTCATCTTGAAAAATTCGTTTAAAATTGGCTTTAAAACCAAAATAACTCAACACAAAATTAGTCCCAGCAAGCACCATGAAAATTACAATAATATATTGAACAATTGGAGTATCGTTCCAATGGGCAATGCTGTGATTTTTAGTAGAAAACCCACCTGTTGACAATGTACTCATGGCGTGATTTATGGCGTCAAAAAAGGACATCCCAGCCATATTGAGGAGCAACGTTTCGGCGGCAGTGTATCCCAGATAAATCAACCAAAGCCGTTTGGCAGTGTCAGTGATTCGTGGGTGAAGTTTATCGGCGCTGGGGCCTGGAGCTTCTGCAGCAAAAAGTTGCATGCCTCCAATGCCAAGCAGTGGCAAAATTGCTACAGCCAAAACAATAATTCCCATACCACCAATCCAATGCGTCAAACTGCGCCAAAACAATACCCCATGGGGTTGGGATTCAATGTCATTGAGAATAGTGGCACCTGTTGTGGTATAGCCAGACATGGTCTCAAAAAAAGCGTTGGTGAAATTTGGTATTACCCCTGTGAAGAGGTAGGGTAAGGTTCCCGACAGCGCCATGACAATCCACCCGAATGCAACGACAATGTAACCCTCACGTTTGCTCATTTCTTTAGTGTGATTTTTAGTCAACAACATAATCAAAAGTCCACCAATCAACACGGTCAAACCGGATAAAAAAAGAGGCAAGGTAACGCCGTCACCGTAACAAAGGCTGATCAAAGATGATACTAATATAAATCCGCCATTGAACAACAACAGAAGCCCAAAAAAATGTAGGATTATTTTAATATTTTGTTTCATAAGATATTAATAAAACAGACTTTCTACTTTTTTGATGGAGTTTGGCAAACAACACACCACGACTCGATCTCCGGACTCTATTTTGAAATCTCCAAGAGCGATGTTCCCTGCATTATCTCGAATGACCCCACCAATGATGGCTGATCTTGGAAAATCTATTTCTTTAATATATTGATTACAAATTTTTGATGTTGGCTTAACCACAAATTCCAACAATTCTGCTTCCATATTTGTCAATTTGGTCATGGCCACAACCTCCCCTTTTCGAACGTAACGAAAAATACTGTTGGCGGCCAAAACTTTCTTGTTAATCAGGGTATCAACTCCAATGGAGTGAGATAGTGCAAAATAATCCATGTTTTCAACCAGAGCGATGGTTTTTTTTACTCCTTTTGTTTTGGCCACTAAACACGACATGATGTTGGTTTCTGAATTTCCAGTTACCGATATGAAAGCATCCATTTCGGAAAAATTTTCTTCATCAAGAAGTTCTATATTTCGTCCGTCACCATTAATAATTAAAGAATCGGGCAACTGATCTGCAAGGTCCTCGGCACGTTCTTTAGATTTCTCCACCAACTTGATGTTAAAATTACTTTCAGATAACGCGCTTGCTGTAGTTGAGCCAATTTGACCCCCACCCAGAATCATTAGGTTTTTAATTTGAGTTTTTCGCTTTCCGGTTAGTTTACAAAGCTCCTCATCTCCACCTTTTGAGGTTATAAAAACCACCCGATCCCCTTCTTTGAATAAGGTATTACCTCTTGGAATAATGGTCAGATGCGATCCAAAACGCTGGATGGCAATCGGAATAAAATGAATGTCTGAAAGCAGTTGTGCTGCTTTTTTTACTGAAGTATTGATGATTTTTGCCTCACTAGACAGGGTTAAACCCAACATGGTCAAAGCGCCATCTTCAAATTCATAAGAGTCATTAAAAACCGATTGACTGAGTAGCAATTCAATTTCAGAGGCCGCCAAAGACTCTGGCGAAATAAGCTCATCAATCCCTAACTCTTCAAAGCCAAGTTCGGTTTTATTTTCAATAAACTCCGTGTTGGAAATTCTGGCTATGGTTTTTTTAGCCCCCAATTGTTTTGCCAACACACAAGATGTGATATTGGACGTCTCGGACGAGGTTACCGAAACGAATAAATCTGCAGCAGAAATATTGGACTCTTTTAAAGCTGATATCGAGGTACTATCACCTTTAACCACTTTAATATCCAAATGCGTTTCGGCATACATCAGGCGTTCTCTATCCAAATCAATTAATGTGATTTCCTGCGATTCGTATGACAACAATTTAGCCAAGTGAATTCCGACTTCGCCGGCGCCAGCTATGATAATTTTCATTAAATATCAATTACTATTGATGCGCAAATATAATTTATTTTTAGGGATTTGATTTTGAATTGCATTTCTTTGCACTTCCAAATTCTCAAAACCAACAGTCGAAACAATGAGTAAAAATATCACGCCATACAAAGACAGTTCGTTACGAAAAAAAGAACAAATTGCTCAAATGTTCGACACTATTTCGAAAGAATACGATGGTCTTAACCGTGTCATTTCTTTTGGAATTGACATCAAATGGCGGCAAAAGGTAGTTGATATTGTTGAAAATCGTCAACCGCACAACATATTGGATATCGCAACGGGAACTGGGGACTTGGCTATCAATTTGGCCAAAACTCAGGCCAAAACCATTGTTGGTTTGGATATCAGCGAGGGTATGCTGGAAGTTGGTCGACAAAAAATTAAGGCCAAACAATTAAATAAGACCATTAAAATGGTTGTCGGTGATTCGGAAAATTTACCATTTGATGATGACACTTTTGATGCCATCACAGTGGCCTTTGGGGTCCGAAATTTTGAAACCCTCGAAAAAGGATTGGCTGAAATTCTGCGAGTGCTAAAACCTCAGGGGCAATTGGTTATTTTGGAAACTTCAGTTCCGACCAAATTTCCGTTTCGGCAAGGGTATTTTGTTTACACCAAAATCGTGCTGCCGATCATTGGAAAACTATTTTCCAAAGACAAGCAAGCGTACGGCTATTTGAGTTCTTCCGCCGCAAAATTTCCCCATGGCCAAGCCTTCAACAATATTTTGAGAAAAGTGGGGTTTATAAATGTGGAGGCCTCCCCCCAAACTTTTGGTGTGGCTTCAATTTATACAGCTTCAAAATAATGAAATTTAAAGCGATAATACTACCCGTTATTCTAGGACTATTTTGGCAACAAAGTCACGCACAGCTCTTCACAAAAGAGCGCCTTTTGAATAACGAAAATTTTGACAAAGCTCCCCTGTCGTACGGCTATTATTTGGGATTTAACAGTTATGATTTTAATATTGACTACAACACCAATGTAAAGGACATCCAAGTGTTAAAAGCGATTGGATTTAATGTCGGATTGATTGGTAACATCAGAATCAACGACTATTTTGACATCCGTTTGGAGCCCGGGCTGGTCATGTCCAACAGAACATTAAGTTACAGCGGGACTTATTTTGATGGGCTAAATTTTGAAGAAAAAGACTTGGAACGTGAGTTGCGATCCACTTATATTCACATTCCCCTTTTGATTAAAATTTCAACAAAACGGATAAACAATATTAAACCCTTTGTTTTGGGAGGTGTATCAACGGCATTGAATTTATCCAGCAATCAAGACAATCCTGACGATAACAGTAAAGGCAATTTTAGAATGATAAAAAATAACCTGTTTTATGAATTGGGGTTGGGTATTGATTTGTATTTTAATTGGTTTAAATTTACCCCCTCAATTCGAGGCATATTTTCTTTCAAGGATGAGCATGTAAAAGACTTAGATCCGAACAGCCCTTGGACCAAAAATATTGCACAAATGCAAACCAGGGGAATTTTTATTAATTTTACGTTCCAGTAATTTAACCCCTCTGTTGTCTTCTAATTTCGCTTAATATTATAGCTGTTGCATTAGCTACATTCAGACTTTCTGTTTTATTTTGAATGCCATACCTTGGAATGGTTAACCGTTGGGACACTAGGGCTTCAATTTTTGGGGAAATTCCGTTGGCTTCGTTTCCCACTACCACCACGCCAGATTGTGGTACATTTTTTTCATAAACAGACGAACCATCCATAAAGGTTCCAAAAGTAGCTGTTTGAGATTTTAAAAATTCGGCTAGATCCAAATACGTTAGATTAACCCTGGCGTGAGAACCCATGGCAGATTGTATAACTTTAGGGTTATAACAATCAACAGAATCTTGACTGCAAACGATGTCTTTAACCCCAAACCAATCGCAAAGTCTAATCATTGTGCCTAAATTTCCAGGGTTGTTTAAACCATCTACCGCTAAAATTAATTGCGAAAAATCTAGGGCTTTTGGCTCTGGGATTTTAAACACAGCCACAACGCGGTTGGGAGTTTTTAGGGTGCTAATTTTTTTTAGCTCTTGATTTGAAATGTGGGTAAAAACACGACCAAACGACTGGTACGAATCGGAGGTTGATAAAATTTCGACCAGTTCATACGATGCCTCCAAAAACTCTTGAACTACTTTTGGACCCTCTGCCACAAAAAGATGCTGCTGGTAGCGGTATTTTTTTTGACTCAGACTCAGGATTCGTTTGGTTTGGTTTTTGGTTAACATCTAAAACACGTACATTTGATTAATATTCCTCAAGGAATAAAATTAAATTTTATTTGGGTTTTGTTGAAAGAAACACTAAAAAAAATTATCATCCTCGCTGTTATACCATTCGCATTCTTTGCATGTGATGCTGTAAAACGGGTCAATTCAAATGAATTACTGCTTACAAAAAACAGTTTTGTAGTCAATGGAAAACCCACCAAAACGGAAACACTCTCAAAACTTTCTTTTCAAAACGTGAACAGTACCGTTTTCGGAATTCCTGTAAGACTCCACATCTACAATCTGGCCAGGCCAAACAAAGATTCCATCGTTGAGGCGTGGTTGGACAAAAAACCGAAACGTCGCAAACGACTGGAACAAAAATTTTCTAAAAAACAAGTCAACCAAATTAAAAAATCAGCAATTGGTTTTAATCGTTGGTTAAAAAAAACCGGAGAAGCACCCGAAATTTTAGATTCTTTGAAAATTAATAAAACGAAACTAAACTTGCAGCGGTATTATTTTTCCAAAGGATGGTTCGATCGATCTGTCAGTTACACTGTTGATACCATTGGTCAGAAACGTGCCACACTAAAATTTAACATCACCACCGGGAACCCACACCTCATAGACGCTGTTCGGTCTCAAATTGAAACGCCGGTTCTGGACTCGATGTACAATACATTTAAATCAAATTCATTTGTCAAAAAAGGCGAACAATTTGATATTTTAAATTTTGAAAAAGAACGTCAAAGAATCACTGAGCAGTTTAGAAATTCGGGGGTATATCACTTTACTCAAGATTACGTTCGGTATGAAAATGACACCATAGGAAAGGATCACTTGGTGGATGTTTCGTTAAATATTCAGAACCGATTGATCCGAACGCAAGACTCTACCACGCAAAGTCCTTTTAAAGTTTACAAAATAAAAGCGGTCAATATTTTTACCGATGCCAGTTTTGAAAATCGAAGTCAAGGCGAAGCCACAAAAACAGCCATTTACAAGGGATTTAATTTTTACAATTTTGAAGATTTAAAATACAAACCCAAAGCCATTGCACGCGCAGTTTTGATTAACAAGGGAGAAGTTTACAGCGATGTGGCCCGATCTCAAACCTACCGCTATCTTAATGAATTAAATACCTTTAAATACCCTAATATCGAATATGTAGAGCATGCGGAAGACACCACCCTTACGGCCAATATTTTTCTTAATCCCAAAAAACGATACGGCCTAGGATTTGATTTTGATGTATCTCAAAGCAATATCCAAAAAATTGGATTGGCCTTTTCGAGCAGCGTTTTAATTAGAAATGTTTTTAAAGGGGCCGAAACGCTCCAAATTTCGGCACTTGGTGCGGTTGGAGCTTCCAAAGATGGGGCAAAATCTGAAGATCGTTTTTTTGACATTAACGAAATTGGTGCCGATATCAAACTCAATATTCCGAGAGTATTTTTTCCGTTGAATACAGAAAAAATTATCCCAAAATTCATGTCACCAACCACTGAGTTGGGAGCAGGTTTTACGGGTCAAAAAAACATTGGACTGGACAAACAAACCTTTAACGGGCGTTTGCGCTACAACTGGTTTCCCAAAAAAAATGTAACAAACACTTTGGATTTGATCAACCTGCAGTTCGTACGAAATTTGAACCCCGGAAATTACTTTTCGGTGTATCAAAATTCGTTCAACCGATTGGAATCCATTGCCCTAAATTCCTACCCCACCCCAGCGGAGTATTTGGTTGAAAATGAGGACGGAACCAATCGGTTGAACATCAATAGAGCCGATGATTTTATTGCCCTCTCCAGTTCGGATAACAGTTTTTTGGCCAACGCGCCTCAGGATTTTCAGACCGTTGTCAATATTCGTGACAGAAAAAACAGATTGACCCAAAATAACCTGATTTTGGCCAGCAGTTTCAATGTCGTAAAAGACAACAGAGCAAATGTATTTGATACGGATTTTTCGATTTTTCGATTTAAACTTGAACTTGCTGGAAATGTATTAAATGCAACCTCGAATTGGTTTGATTTAAATCAGAATCAAAATGGAGAATATGAGATCAATGGCGTTGCCTTTTCTCAATTTGCCAAAACTGAAATCGATTACATCAAGCTCTGGGACCTGGGCCGAAGCAATGTATTGGCCATGAGAACCTTTTTTGGAATTGCAGTGCCGCTCGGAAATTCTACATCCATCCCTTTCTTGAAGAGTTTTTTTGCAGGCGGAGCCAATGACAACCGGGCTTGGACGGCCTATAACCTCGGGCCTGGACGCTCGGACAGTAACAACGAATTTAACGAAGCGAACTTAAAATTTGCTATGAGCCTGGAGCACCGCTACAATTTGTTTGGAAATCTTAATGGGGCCTTTTTTATTGACGCAGGAAACATTTGGAATGTGTTGGATGATGTGGAAGATCCCAAAGCGACGTTTGACAGTTTTAGATCTTTGGAGGATATCGCTGTTGGTGCTGGGCTTGGGTTGCGCTACGATTTTGATTTTTTTATTTTGAGATTGGATATTGGGTTTAAGGCCTACAACCCACGACTTCCAAAAAACAACCGCTGGTTGCAAGATTTTAATTTTAGCAATGCGGTGTACAATATCGGTATAAATTACCCGTTCTAAAAGCGCAAAATTACCTCAAACGTTTTCGTACAAATTGAATCAGAAGTGGTGTTAAAATATTAATGAAACGGAATTAATTTTAGTATTTTAGCAAAAATTTAAAACCAACCTCATGAGTCACTCAATCCAACCAGGTGTTGCTACTGGTAAAGAAGTTCAAGAAATTTTTAAGCTGGCAAAAGCCAAAAAATTTGCCCTCCCCGCAGTCAATGTTATTGGCTCCAATACCATTAATGCTGTGTTGGAAACAGCCAAAGCCCTAAATTCTCCAGTTATTATTCAATTTTCAAACGGTGGAGGTCAATTCAATGCTGGAAAAGGCCTTTCCAACGAAGACCAAAAAGCAGCCATTGCAGGATCTATAGCCGGTGCAAAGCACGTTCACCAAATGGCAGAAGCTTATGGCGTGCCTGTAATTCTTCATACCGACCATTGTGCCAAAAAACTTTTGCCGTGGATCGACGGTTTATTAGATGCCAGTGAAAAACACTTTGAAGAAACAGGGAAATCGCTTTTTAGTTCTCATATGATTGATCTCTCGGAAGAACCCATTGAAGAAAATATTGAAATCTGTAAACAATACCTCGAGCGTATGGCCAAAATGGGAATGACTCTTGAAATTGAATTGGGAATTACTGGTGGTGAAGAAGATGGTGTCGATAATAGCGATGTAGATGCCTCAAAGCTGTACACTCAGCCGGAAGAGGTGGCTTATGCGTTTGAAGAATTGAGCAAAGTCAGTGATCAATTTACCATTGCAGCCGCCTTTGGAAATGTTCATGGCGTGTACAAACCAGGAAATGTTAAATTAACGCCTAAAATTTTAAAAAACTCCCAAGAATTTATATCTGAAAAATACAATCTGCCAGCCAATCATATTGATTTTGTATTCCATGGCGGTTCTGGCTCGAGTGTTGAAGAAATTCGCGAAGCAATTGGTTACGGCGTCATTAAAATGAATATTGACACAGACCTTCAATATGCCTTTATGACCGGGGTTCGTGACGATTTTAAAGCCAAACAAGATTATTTGGCCGCTCAAATTGGAAACCCAGAAGGTGACGATGTCCCGAATAAAAAATATTACGATCCCAGACGTTGGTTGCGATTGGGTGAGCAGGCCTTTAGTGATCGCCTTAAAAAAGCTTTTGAGGATCTGAACAATGTCAATACATTGTAAAAAAATATCCTTAAATTTGTAACTTTAATCTAACCAATTAGATAACAATGGCTTGGTTTAAACGAACAGACAAAGGCATTCAAACGCCCACCGAAGCAAAACGGGATACCCCAAAGGGACTTTGGTACAAATCCCCAACTGGGAAAATTATTGAAACCGAAGAATTAGAAAAAAATTTCTTTGTAAGTCCCGAAGACGGCTACCACGTACGAATTGGGAGCACCGAATATTTTCAAATGCTATTTGACGGAAATAAATTCAAAGAACTTGACGTAAAATTATCGTCTAAAGATCCCCTTAAATTTTCCGATAAAAAAAAATACACGGATCGTTTAAAAGCCGCACAGGATAAAACCAAACTTAAAGACGCTGTACGAACTGCCGTTGGTAAATCGAAAGGAAAAGATTTGGTGGTGGCTTGTATGGATTTTAGCTTTATTGGTGGATCTATGGGAAGCGTTGTGGGGGAAAAAATTGCCCGCGCAGCAGAATACGCCCTAACGAAAAAAATCCCTTTCATGATTATCTCAAAATCTGGAGGAGCCCGCATGATGGAAGCCGCATTGTCCCTAATGCAATTGGCAAAAACGTCTGCAAAATTAGCCCAACTGGCAGAAGCCAAAATACCGTATATTTCACTATGTACAGACCCAACGACAGGCGGAACTACGGCCTCATTTGCAATGTTGGGAGACATTAATATCAGTGAACCGGGCGCGCTAATTGGATTTGCAGGACCACGAGTGGTGAGAGATACCACGGGAAAAGAACTCCCTGAAGGATTCCAAACCGCAGAATTTGTTTTAGAACACGGGTTTTTGGATTTTATCACACATCGGAACGCCCTAAAAGATAAAGTCAATCAATACATCGATTTAATTTTAAATCAGCCCCTAAGAGCATAATTTTTTTGTTCTGATACTTATTTTATCAAAAATCCCTATATTTGCCGCTCAATTCTGAGAGACAGGATTGTTTAGCATAAAAATTATTTAAACAAATATTGGCATGTACCTAACACAAAAAGTTAAAGAAGATCTCTTTAAAAAACACGGAAAAAATGCTCAAGACACGGGCTCTGCCGAAGGCCAAATCGCGCTATTTACCTACCGCATTAACCACCTTACAGAGCATTTAAAACAAAACCGCAAAGACTTCAACACGGAGCGCTCGTTGGTTAAACTCGTAGGGAAGCGTCGCTCGTTGTTAGATTATCTTATGAAAAAAGATATTTTGCGATACCGTGCAATTATTAAGGAGCTTGGATTAAGAAAATAACCAAAACAAAAAAGAAAGAGGCCAAACCGCCTCTTTTTTTATTTTATGCGTATCTTGCGCCCTATAGTATAGAAGAAGCTAATTAAGTTTTTCATTGGTCACACCACACACAACAACACAACACCAATGTTTAATTAGAAGAAAAAAATATGATTCCTAAAGTTTTTAGAGAGGTCATCGACCTCGGTGATGGAAGAGAAATTTCCATCGAAACCGGAAAACTGGCCAAACAAGCCCACGGCTCTGTGGTTGTTCAATCCGGGAAATGCATGTTGCTGTGCACCGTAGTATCCAACTACAAAGCATCTGATGTTGATTTTCTACCCCTTACGGTAGATTATCGTGAAAAATTTGCCGCTGCAGGACGGTATCCTGGCGGATTTTTCAAGCGAGAAGCCCGTCCAAGTGACGGCGAGATTTTGACCATGCGTTTGGTCGATCGGGTGTTACGTCCATTATTTCCAAAAGATTATCATTCGGAAACCCAAGTGATGATTCAATTGATGTCTCACGATGAGCATGTAATGCCAGATGCCATGGCAGGATTGGCCGCTTCGGCCGCCATCCAGCTGTCCGATTTCCCATTCGAATGTGCCATCTCAGAAGTACGAGTGGCACGAGTCAATGGCGAGTTCGTCATTAATCCTACAAGAGCCCAATTGGCAGAATCTGACCTTGATATGATGATAGGAGCTTCTGCCGAATCGGTGATGATGGTTGAAGGCGAAATGGATGAAATTTCTGAAGAAGAAATGACAGAAGCGATTAAATTCGCTCACGAAGCCATTAAAGTGCAATGTGCCGCACAAGAGCGATTGGCTGAAGCGTTCGGCAAAAAAGAGGTTCGGGAATACGAGCCAGAGCGCGTAGATGCCGATTTGGAGCAAAAAATTCACGATTTGGCCTACGACAAGGTGTACGCCATTGCCAAAGCAGGGTCCTCGAAAAAAGAACGTGGTGCTGCTTTTTCAGAAATCAAAGAATCCATAATAGACAGTTTTACAGAGGAAGAGCAAGAAGAGTATGGAACTTTAATTTCCAAATATTATAGCAAAGCAGAAAAAGCCGCTGTACGCGATTTGACTCTCAATGAAGGCCTTCGATTGGATGGAAGACAAACAGACGAAATCAGACCCATTTGGTGCGAAGTTGATTATTTGCCATCGACGCATGGTTCTTCCATTTTCACCCGTGGAGAAACTCAAGCTTTAGCCACTGTAACCCTCGGAACTTCTCGAGATGCCAATCAAATTGATATGCCGTCTCACGAAGGAGAAGAACGTTTTTATTTGCACTACAACTTCCCGCCTTTTTCAACTGGAGAAGCACGACCAATTCGTGGAACTTCAAGACGAGAAATTGGACATGGTAATCTAGCCCAACGAGCCTTGAAAGGTATGGTACCTGAAGATTGCCCATACACGGTGCGAGTAGTAAGTGAAGTATTGGAAAGTAACGGATCCTCGTCAATGGCAACCGTTTGCTCTGGAACGATGGCTCTGATGGATGCCGGTGTTCAATTGAAAAAACCAGTATCGGGAATTGCAATGGGGCTTATAACCGACACAGAATCTGGAAAATACGCTGTATTATCCGATATTTTAGGGGATGAAGATCACCTTGGCGATATGGATTTCAAAGTGACAGGGACTGCCGATGGAATTACGGCTTGTCAAATGGACATTAAAGTCAAAGGATTATCGTACGAAATTCTTGTGAATGCTCTAAAACAAGCACGTGAAGGACGTCTTCATATTTTGAAAAAACTCACGGATACCATAGCCGCTCCAGCGGAAGATGTTAAACCGCATGCACCAAAAATGGTAACACGAATTATACCAAATGAATTTATTGGAGCGCTAATAGGCCCTGGAGGAAAAGTCATTCAAGAACTACAAAAGGAAACAGAAACGACTATTGTAATCAATGAAGATCCCGTTACCGAAGAAGGAATTGTAGAAATTCTTGGAACCAATCAAGACGGTATTGATGGTGTATTAGCCAAAATTGATTCACTCATGTTTAAACCAGAGGTAGGTAGTATTTACGAAGTCAAAGTCATCAAAATGCTCGACTTTGGTGCTGTTGTTGAGTACACAGAGGCCCCTGGAAACGAAGTATTGCTTCATGTTAGCGAACTCGCTTGGGAACGTACAGAAAATGTTTCAGACGTGGTGAATATGGGAGATATTTTTGATGTCAAATACTTTGGAATTGATTCCAGAACTCGAAAAGAAAAAGTTTCACGTAAGGCCATTTTACCAAAACCAGAAGGTTTTGTGGAGCGACCTCCAAGAGATCGAAAATCAAATAATAGAGGACGAGATAACCGCAGAAATGATAGAAAACCTCGTCGGGATTAGTCCTATATTTTAATAAAATCAACATAAATTAAGCCATTTTGAAATAAAATGGCTTTTTTTTGTAACATTTATTTAAACTCTGACGTATAACCTAATGATACCAAAATATAGTTTAATAAGATAACAGCACATGAGACAGCTAAAAATTACAAAACAGGTTACCAATAGGGAAACGGCTTCCTTGGACAAATACCTTCAAGAAATTGGAAAAGTAGATTTGATTACAGCCGATGAAGAAGTTGAATTGGCACAGCGCATTAAAGCTGGCGATCAAATTGCCTTGGAAAAATTAACCAAAGCCAACCTGCGTTTTGTGGTTTCAGTAGCAAAACAATATCAAAATCAAGGCCTTACACTACCGGATTTGATTAATGAAGGGAATTTGGGACTAATAAAAGCCGCCCAACGCTTTGATGAAACGCGAGGTTTTAAATTCATTTCTTATGCCGTTTGGTGGATTCGTCAATCGATTCTTCAAGCCTTAGCTGAGCAATCGAGAATAGTACGTTTGCCACTAAACAAAATTGGTTCTATTAATAAAATCAATAAAACGTATGCCTTTTTAGAGCAATCGCATGAGCGCCCTCCTAGTGCTGAAGAAATTGCCAAAGAATTGGACATGACCATCAATGATGTTAAAGAATCCATGAAAAATTCTGGACGCCACGTCTCTATGGACGCACCATTGGTTGAGGGCGAGGATTCTAACCTCTACGATGTTTTGCGCTCAGGAGAATCTCCTAATCCGGACAAAGATCTTCTTCATGAATCGTTGCGAACAGAAATTGAGCGAGCGTTGGAGACTTTAACCCCGCGAGAAGCCGATGTCATTCGGCTGTATTTTGGGTTGGGTAATCAGCACCCCATGACGTTGGAAGAAATCGGTGAAACTTTTGATTTAACAAGAGAAAGAGTGCGCCAAATTAAAGAAAAAGCCATCAGACGACTCAAGCATACCTCCAGAAGTCGGATATTAAAAACATATTTGGGATAACAAATAAACCCCTACCGTTGGTGGGGGTTTATTTTTTGTTATATTTTTGTTGTAATAAATTCTAAATATGAGTTCTTTAATCGCACCTTCCATTCTTGCCGCCGACTTTGCCAATTTACAACGCGACATTGAAATGGTCAATGCTAGTGAGGCGGACTGGTTTCATATAGACATCATGGACGGGGTTTTTGTTCCTAACATATCCTTTGGAATGCCCGTTTTGAAGGCCATCAGTAAACACGCCAAAAAAACACTAGATGTCCATCTTATGATAGTGGATCCGGATCGATATATTAGAACCTTCGCTGAACTGGGTAGCAATATTTTAACCGTTCACTACGAGGCCTGTACACACTTACACAGAACGATTCAAGCCATAAAATCGGAAGGAATGAAAGCTGGTGTGGCCTTAAATCCACATACTAATATTACTGTTTTAGAGGATATCATTTTAGACCTAGATTTGGTCTGTCTGATGAGTGTAAACCCTGGATTTGGTGGGCAAAGTTTTATTGAAAATACCTATCAAAAAGTTGAACAACTTAAACGGCTTATCACTAAGAAAGGAGCCTCGACCATCATAGAAATTGATGGCGGTGTGACTTCTACCAATGCTAAACAATTACACGATGCCGGTGCCGACGTGTTGGTGGCTGGAAGCTTTGTTTTCAAAAGTGAGAATCCAAGCAGTACCATTTCGGAGCTCAAACAATTGACCGTTTGACATTAAAGTTACCCTAAAATTTCTCTAAGATAATCGTAGTAATCCCCTTTGAGATTAACGATATTTTTTTTTAGAAATGATTTTGAAATCCAACCCTTTTCAAGAGCAATTTCTTCTGGGCTAGCTACTTTTTGACCTGTTCTTTTTTCAATGGATTTTACAAATTCTGTGGCCTCCGAAAGGGCTTCGTGAGTTCCTGTATCGAGCCAAGCGAACCCCCGCTTTAAAACTTCCATTTTTAATTGATTCTGTTTTAGATAATTAACATTCACCGACGTAATTTCAAGTTCTCCACGGTTTGATGGTTTAATTTTTTTTGAAATATCTACAACAGAATTGGGGTAAAAATACAGCCCCACTACCGCAAAATTAGACTTTGGAATTTTGGGTTTTTCCTCTATACTAATCACATTATTATTCTCATCAAATTCGGCCACACCATAGCGTTGAGGGTGCTTTACGTAATTTCCAAAAACAACCGCTTTTTGTTCATTTTTTACCGTTTGAATTGCAGATGACAGGATGGCATCCAACCCTGCGCCATAAAAAATATTGTCCCCCAATACCATACAAACATCGTCAGTCCCAATGAAGGACTCTCCAATAATGAAGGCCTGTGCTAAGCCATCTGGAGAGGGTTGTTCTTCGTAGGACAACTGAATTCCAAAATTGGAACCTTCGCCTAGCAGTTGCTTAAAACTTGGTAAATCTCGTGGGGTTGAAATAATCAAAATATCCTTAATCCCTGCCCGCATCAATACAGATAACGGGTAATATATCATGGGCTTGTCATAAACGGGCAACAATTGCTTACTTACACTTAGGGTGAGAGGGTGGAGTCGTGTTCCAGAGCCGCCAGCTAAAATAATTCCTTTCATAACTTTTACGATTTATTCGGTTCAGGCTGATGTTGATACACCCCAGACTGTATGTTGTCCAACCAGGTCGTGTTGTTTAAATACCAGTCAATAGTGCTAGACAAACCTTGTTTAAAGGTTACATCGGGTTGCCAACCAAGTTCGTTTTGGATTTTTGTGGCATCGATGGCGTACCTAAAATCATGTCCTGGTCGATCTTTTACAAAAGAAATAAGACGCGCACTGTGCCCTTTGGGCTGATTCAATTTTGTATCCATTTGCCGACATAACTCTTGAACTAAATCAATATTTTTCCATTCATTGAATCCTCCTACATTATAGGTTTCAAAAATTTTGCCGCTATGAAAAATCACATCTATGGCACGGGCGTGATCTAACACAAACAACCAATCTCTGGTGTAATTTCCATCGCCATAAACGGGTAATGGTTTGTTGTGGATGATGTTGTTAATAAAGAGGGGGATTAGTTTTTCTGGAAACTGATTTGGACCATAATTGTTCGAGCAATTGGACATGAAGTATGGCAGGCCGTAAGTTTCGCCATAGGCACGAACAAAATGATCGGAACTGGCTTTTGAGGCAGAATATGGCGAGTTGGGAGCATAGGGGGTTGATTCCGTAAATAGACCGTTTTCGCCAAGGGTTCCGTACACTTCGTCGGTACTGATGTGATAAAATCGATGGTTGTCCCATTGGTTGCCCCAAAGTTGTCTGAAGGCATTAAGCAAAATCATGGTTCCCAAAATATTAGTTTTGGCAAAAGCCAAAGGGTCATTAATGGAACGATCCACATGAGATTCTGCAGCCAAGTGAATTATATCGGTAAACTGATGGGATTTAAAAATTTGATTCACATAAGATTCGTCACAAATATCGCCCTTTAAAAAGGTATAATTGTGTTGAGAATCTACATCATTTAGATTGTCTAAATTACCGGCATAGGTCAGGGCGTCTAGATTGTAAATATGATAGTTCTCATAGCGTTCAACAAACCGCCGAACCACATGAGATCCTATAAATCCTGCACCACCAGTAATTAATATTTTTTTCATTTGTAATACGATTTATACCAATTCACGAAGGCCTCTACTCCTTGTTTTAATGGGGTATTGGGTTGGTATTCGTAATCTGATTTTAGGGCGTGGACGTCAGCCCAAGTTTGATTGACATCGCCCGGTTGCATGGGCATCATTTGATGTTCCGATTGACATCCTGTTACCGTTTCGATAGCCTCAATAAAATCCATTAATTTAACGGGGTGATTGTTCCCAATATTGTATAATTTATAAACCTCTGTGTTCTTGGTTGGTGCTAGTAGGGTATGCTCAACACCGCCAATTATATCGTCAATGTACGTAAAATCTCTGGATAGGTTCCCGTGGTTAAAAACTTTAATGGGCTCACCGTTAAGTATGGCTTTTGTAAATAAAAACAGAGCCATATCGGGGCGGCCCCAAGGACCATAAACGGTAAAAAAGCGTAGCCCTATGGTTTCAATTCCATAGAGGTGACTGTAGGTGTGGGCCATCAATTCGTTGGACTTTTTGGTGGCAGCATACAAACTAATGGGTTGATCTACAGAAGCTTTTTCGGAAAATGGGACGTCCAAAGTATTTCCATAAACACTCGAGCTGCTGGCATAAACAAGTTTTTTGATGCCGTGATGACGACAACATTCCAATACATTTAAAAACCCTGTGATATTGCTGTCGATGTAGGCCTCTGGATTTTCTAAGGAATAACGAACACCCGCTTGAGCCGCCAAGTTACAAACGATATCAAAAGGATACGATTTGAAAATTTTGGGCAATTGATCTCGATCTTCAATATTGGTTCGAATAAACGTAAATGGGGTGTCTGGTATATCACTCGTCGTGGCGTTATTCCATATTTTGGAGGCATCGTCATGAATCCCCAGCTCCTTTAATCGGCCATATTTTAGATTAACGTCATAATAATCATTAATATTATCTATGCCCACAACCGTGTGCCCCAGATTTAGTAAACGTCTGCACAAATGAAACCCGATAAATCCAGCGGCGCCTGTAACTAAAATTGTTTTGGATGTCATAAAATAAATTCGTTATTGACCAATCCCGACATAGTTGAATCCTATGGCTTGCATTTTGGTCTTGTCTAATAGATTTCGTCCATCAAAAATAAAAGCGGGCTTGTTCATATTTTGATAAATTAATGTCCAATCATAGGTTTTAAATTCATCCCATTCCGTGATGATCGCTAAAGCGTGAGCACCATGGGCTGCTTGGTAGGGGTCGTGATATGAAGTTAAGTATTGTGCGTTTTCCGATTCAGACCGGGTGTTTAGATAATTTAAATCCGATTGCATTTGAAGCTCAGATACTTTAGGGTCGTAAGCTGCAACCTGAGCGTGTTCTTCAATGAGTTTATCGGCAATATAAATGGCTGCCGATTCTCGGGTATCGTTGGTATCTTTTTTAAATGCCCATCCAAAAAAGGTAATTTTTTTGTCTGCGACTGTGCCGTACAAGGACTTTACGATCTTGTTTGCAAATCGTGTTCTTTGGTGGTTATTCATCAAAATTACTTGCTCCCAATAATCGGCTGATTCGTTTAAGCCCAAAGACTTGCAGATATAGACTAAATTCAAAATATCTTTTTGAAAACACGATCCACCAAAACCGACTGATGCTTTGAGAAATTTGGATCCAATTCTGGAATCTGTTCCTATAGCATTAGCAACCTCATCGATATTGGCCCCTGTTTTTTCGCAAAGTTCCGTTAGGGCATTGATTGAGGAAACGCGTTGTGCTAAAAAAGCATTAGCGGTTAATTTTGACAACTCCGAGGACCACAAATTCGTGGTAATAATTTGATCTTTCGGTACCCAAGATGCATAAATCTCAGCCAGTGCTTCAACGGCTTTTTGACCTGAATCTGTGGGTTCTCCACCAATTAGAACGCGATCGGGGTGATGCAAATCTTGGATGGCTGTCCCTTCGGCCAAAAATTCAGGATTTGACAAAATCTCAAAATGAATTCCATTTCCAGTATTGTCAAGAATATCTTTGATGGCTTCTGCAGTTTTGACTGGGAGTGTGGATTTTTCAACCACAATTTTATCCGACGTGGCGACTCTGGCAATTTGTCTGGCACACAACTCAACAAATTGAAGATCTGCAGCCATGCCCTTTCCTGCGCCATAGGTTTTGGTTGGTGTGTTGACTGAAATAAAAATCATGTCGGACTCGTCAATTGCTTCATCCACTTCAGTGGAGAAAAACAAATTTCGCCCTCGAGCTTGGTCCACTACTCCATCCAAACCGGGCTCAAATATGGGCAATCGGCTTAAGTCTTCATCATTCCATGCGGCTATGCGTTCTTTGTTAACATCAACGACGGTTACTTTTATGTGAGGGTTTTTTTGTGCAATGACTGACATGGTAGGTCCACCGACATAACCTGCTCCGATACAGCAAATGGATTTGATTTTCATCACGTTTATTTCAAGGAGTTAATTCAAAAAAAATCTGTTGCAAGATATAACCTTTGATAAGAATTCACAAGAGTATTCTTAGAGCGTACTTAGTGGGTCGCTATGGGGTGTAGTTATTGCTTTATAATCTTTTGTACAACGGTGCTTGATTCTGTTTTGATTTTTATAAGGTAAATTCCGTTATTCAATCCACTCAAGTCAATCTGGTTGGTGGCGGTATAAGATGAAATTTTCTGTCCAATTATTGAATAAATTTCAATATTAAATTTGTCAAAAATACCCCCTATAAAAAGGATGTTGGTGACAGGGTTTGGATAGACCGTCACATTCTGAACACTGAGATTTTCGCTGGACAAACTATCATTGTTAACCGCGTTTGGACTGCCATGTTCATTGATACAGTCCCAGCTCTGTGGTAGAGAATTATCCAAATCAGGAGCAATTAATTCCAAGCTGTAGCCCGTTTCAAAAGCACAAGTGGGCCAAGGAGCACTAGATTGATAATACACTTCGTCTTGAAGTGTACCATTAGCATCATACAACCTAACGGCATCTGTGACACCCAAACCAAATCCGAGCTCTCCAATGTATGGTACGTCAGGAAAAACAGAACTAAAATCAGATTCGTCTTTTACAGCAATCAAAAATCCATTTCCTTGAATTTGAGTACCCTCAGGAATTGAGTAGAGGTTGACGTCATTATCATCGCTTATCTGCCAATTTGATACGTCCAGCGGGGTAGAGTTTGGGTTGTACAGTTCAATCCAATCGTCAGAATTGAAGGCATTATTCGATTTGTAATTAATTTCATTGATGACAACAGGAAGAGTCGCGTTTGTTGTAGAAAAATGGGGCGTTACATCAAAATCTCCTATCAAATCAATCTCTATTGTGGCATTGGTTGAATATAAATCACCACTCCAGTGGGAAAACTCATATCCAAACTCTGGAATGGCGGTTAATTTAACAGGGACTGTTTCAAAATAATCGCCAGTCCAAGAGTTCTCCTGAATGTGTAAATTTTCATTAACCTCAACAAAACCTTCATTTGTATCAAGGTTTGTGATTGTTAAGGGGTGGAAGTTTGGAAGATCAAACTGCTCTTTGATGTGTTCTTTCGCTATTGGGTGTCTATTGATTCCAAAACTCTTCATGCTGGCGATGTAATAACCAAGGTGAGACTCGATATCGGAAATTTGGAAATTATTAGTGGGGCTGTCTTTCCACCTGTTGTAGTGGGCTGTAACCTCGGGCTCAATGCTGGCATAAATCTGATCGATATGACTGATCACATTGTTGGGTAAAAACCTTGTATTAAGTTCATCAGCATAACGGTTTATAAATTGATTTCTAAATCCAATATTTGTGGTTAATCGTCTAAAAAGTAGAGTGGACCAAGGGGGGTTTGGCCAACCTGGCCCGTTTGGATTTAGGGCAAAGCTAAGCGTATTTTCCCAATAGTTTGATACACTCCAAAATGGACCAAATCCGAAATCGGTATCGTACATAATCCACCGCCACTTGGTGTCTGGATGCTTCCAAAACTTGATATTGTTTCCTGGCCAATCGGTATTATTGAAGAATATATTAGAGGCCTGATACAGCGCATATTGCTTTAAATCTACTCGATCTTTAACATACTGAAAATTGATGTCATTGGACAAATCGTTGATGCTGATGTAATCAATCAATTGGTTGTACTCATCGTTATCTCCTTCGATGATTTCTGCGTTATTTGACAATAGTGTAATTTCATCGGCGTCAAGATTATGCTTTGAAGCCAACATGTGTTCGTTAACTTTCTCACGCATGTTGTACATCCCCCAATATTCCCCATTGATGTACGTAGCAACAGGGTTATGCTCTTGAAAATCAATTTCTGTTCCCCGCATCAAACTGGTTAGCGTAATGTCTTTTATGCTGGATCTCATCCAATCTTGGCCCGAATTTCTTAAAACAAAAGCCTCAAAACCACCATAATTAAGCTGATCAAAAAAAGGATGGTTAAACTTCGAATCTCCATATTGGCCGCGTGCAAATAGGGCCAGTGACCTTTGCGCATTTTGACCTCTACTCCAACCGCCAAAAATTTTAACGCCCGCTCTAAAACTTTCCGATTCATTGGTTTGATTGTTGTAAAACGAAAAATGTATGGGGCGTTCCCAGTCTTCCCAAAAATTAGCGCCAAAATAGGGTTCCCAAGTATCATAGGTACCAGGGGGTCCAAACACATAAATTCCTGTTTCTTCATCAAAAAAGTCATCCGGATCAACACTCATCAGCATCACATCAATGTTGTGATTTGCACCAAAAATGTACGACTCGGTTGATGTTTTGGATGGCAAAAAATTGTTCTGGAAAATCGCAGCACTCACACTGGTATTTTCATTAATTGGTATAGCTCCACCGGTATAGATTTGAGACTCTAAATTAGGTGCGCTTCCATCGAGGGTGTAGCGAATGACCTGGGCAAGACTATTTCCGGAGAGTGTGAGATTGACAGGGCTGTTCTTTAGCCCTCCAGCTTCAGAAAAAATAATTTCGTTCTGAATAGAGCCAATAAATTCCTCATCTGAATTTTGATAACCAGGGGTGGTTTGCAAATAACTTACAATGGTGTTTGAATTATTTGAAACTCCAATGGATGTGTTGGGGGGTAACCCGTCTACTGTAAGTTCGTTTACAATAATGTTGTTTGGGTTAGACAAAATTAATGTTTCGGAATTGGATGATATTTTAAAGTTGGTGTGAAAATGATTGTTATCGTCTAACCCCAAAATCTCTGGGGGGGCTATTCCCGAATCATTTGAGGTTGAAAAAATCGCAGATAAAAATGGAATGATGGTGAAATCTGATGAGGTTTGGCTGATGTTGTGAGCTTGAATGGCCAAAACATTGTCGCCTTCAATGAGTATTGAATTAAAGTCCTCAATAGAGAAACGGTCGGGCAGTCCCCCGTTATACATTTGAGCTTCATGGTCTTGGTTTGTTCCTGCGTCAAATGCTGGAGGCACTCCATTGATATTAGCTCTAGCCACTTCAGCTCCATTGATATAGGCCACAAATGCATCGTCATAATCAATATCCAAAATGAGAGAGACAACATCCTGCACATTGGTTATGTTAAATACCTTGCGAAGGTAAACAGACATGGTTCCACTCGGAATAATGGTCGAATCATCACCATCTGCATATCCAAATCCCGAAGACCCATCGTACCAAGACGAGTCGTTAAAGCTTAGCGAATTCCAATTGGGGTTTGGCTCAGTGGATGGCAAAAGGTATTTGAACATATCCCCCTGATTAACCAGTGTTCGTGAAGTTGTTGTTAAAGCTCTGTCCTTGTTGGATGCCCATAACAATAAATACTCATTGGGAGGTATGGTATAGGACGGAAAGATCCATTTTGCAGGATTATTTACGTCATCTGAAATTGACCAACTTTGGAGATTTATGGCTTGTGGACCGTGGTTGTACAACTCAATCCAATCCGGAGTATCCCCATCCTCGTCCAAATGAACTGAGTTGGAGGACACCACTTCATTTATTCGTATGGATTGAGCATTAGTGCCCAAACAACATAGCAAAGCGAAAAGTATACTCCTAAAAAAGTGATTTTTGCAGCGTTTAATATTCAATGAATTATTTTTAAACAAATATAGGTTTTTTTGCTAGTTTGATAAAAATTGAAAAGAAAAGAGAAAGGGATATTAAAAAAGTAGTGCTCCTAAATCGCTCAAAACGCCTTTTGTTCAACCAAATGATATCACAAAGATTCAATTTTGATGGTACCGAAGGAACTCTCAATCATAAAAAATGGAGAACCAATTCCTGTGAATCAATTCGCCAGTTTAGTGACCCAAACTTACGAATGTTCGAACTTTATTAAAGTTATTAAACAAATTTATAACTATTCCGTTTTTAAGTCCATCACCGTTCTAAAACCCAAATGTTCCAAAGACGTATTTGGATCGGTGGCCATTCTTGAAGATACCCTGTAACTGGCACAATAGGAGGCATTGCATAAAAAAGAGCCGCCTCTAATCACACGCTCATCTACATACGGATTATTGGGATTAAAGGCCTCCTTAGGTCCTTTTGGATTGTTAGTGATTGAATTTTCTTTACAGTATTGATAGTACTGACTGCTATACCAATCACTAGTCCATTCCCACACGTTGCCAGAAATTTCATAAAGCCCATAACCGTTTGGAGGATAGGTTTTTACTGGTGCACTTTTTTCAAAGCCATCGGCTTGGGTATTATCCACAGGGAACTCCCCTTCCCAACTGTTGACATAAGATGATAATTTATCCGTTAAATCGCCCCAAAAATAAATCTTATCTTGCTTACCACCACGAGCCGCAAACTCCCACTCTGCTTCAGTGGGTAATCGCCTACCAGCCCAATTACAATAAGCCATAGCGTCTTCATAGGACACATGAACAACAGGGTGATTATCTTTTCCATCTATACTGCTCCCCTTCCCCTCTGGTTGTTTCCAATTGGCCCCAGTAGTCCAACGCCACCACTGCGAAAAGTCATAGAGATTAGGCACCGATTCTTTTGTTTTTTTAAACAAAAGAGATCCTGGTAATAAAAGTGAATCGTGAGGTTTGGGGGTGCCTGGAGGCAATTGTTGTTTGATTAAATCCCAATCTACTGGTCGCTCTGCGGTCGTTATATACTTTGTGGCTTCAATGAATTTAGAAAACTGTGCATTGGTGACTTCGGTCTGGTCCATATAAAACCCATCCACCTTTACTGTGTGTTTGGGCTTTTCGTGGGGTAGTGCCATACGATCGCCATCGGAAGCTCCCATGTCATAAATACCCCCAGGGATCCAAACCATACCTGGGGTTTGTGAAATTTGCTCCTCTGTTTTTATTTGTTCAGACTTTTTACAAGACTGACAAAAAAGTAAAATCAGCAGAAAAATTGCAAGTTGGCTTTCTTTTGTCTTTGTAAAATTCATTCATTTTTAATTTACATTTCATAAATATAAAGAAAACTCCGCCGGAGCGGAGTTTTCTTTGTTAATTTAAGTTTTTGAAAAATTATT
>CAJXUB010000014.1 GCA_913061125.1 uncultured Flavobacteriaceae bacterium | reverse complement strand
TATAGCTTCAAAGAAGTAAACACAAGTTTTTCATTAGTTTTTAGAGTTAGGGCTTTCAAATACTTTAACTAAAAAATAAATTCCTAGCAACGATAGCCCAATAACGAGAAGAATACTTGCGCCAGCCCACGACATGAGCTTAAAGAGGCATCCGAAAATTCCGACAGCTAGGCCTAAATATTTTAATTTTATCATAAATCAGTTTTGTTGAGCACTAATGTAATGAATTATAATTCATGTTGTTTCTTTGAGATGTTTTTTCGGAAGGCAGTTGAGTTATACCTCCTTTCAGAAAAAAAACCCGCCACAGTTTTGGAGGGTTTTTTTTAATTAGTTTTTGTTGTGGGAGCCGTCACAAAAACCATTTTGGTCTTGTGTGTTTCCACAGCCGCACATCGGGCGGTCTTGATTTTTGTGAATCATAAATTATTTTTTTTCAAAGTTAATTAGCGAATTTCTTTTCTTTATTAATTTTTTCTTAAAAAATAATTTCGCAAGTTATATTGTGGTATTCGAACTGTTTCTTGAAAATCTAACCTTTTTTAAGTTGGATTGCAGCAACTGAAATCCAATACGAGAACCCCTAAAACGGGGCCTTAGAGCTACTTATTTTTAGTTACAATTTCTACAACCCCATGTTTCCCTTTTTGCCCATATTTGTCAGTTGCTTTTTGTCCTTTAAGAACGAAAATAGTTTCTATTTTGGCGGGAGAAAGAGAATCTATTGTACGAACCACAACGCCGTTTAACACATATAAAGGGGAGGGGTTTTGGTTAAAGGAATTAAGAACCACGTTAGCTCTGGAGGACTTTTTAGGTCCTGAACAAGAGGGAAATAGCGTGGAGCTACAAAAAAGAACAAAAAAAGAGCAGAAAAAAAGAAATTTCTTCATTGTGATTAATTTTTAATTCTTAAAGGTAAAAAAAATAACACTGCTACTAAAGGGGTGTATAAAACGGGTATAGAGCATAAAAAAAGCCCTCTCAAAAGAAAAGGCTTTAGGGTGGTCCCAACTGGGCTCGAACCAGTGACCCTCTGATTATGAGTCAGATGCTCTAACCAACTGAGCTATGGGACCTAAGGGCTGCAATATTACAACCATTTTTTAAAATTATAAAAGAAATTTAGTCATTATTCGCAATGTCCTGACAGAGCTCCACAAGTACTCCTCCAGATGATTTTGGGTGTAAAAACGCAATAAGTTTACCATCGGCGCCAGGTTTGGGTTTATTATGAATTAACTCAAACCCTTCAAGGGTTAGCCGCGCTATTTCGGCATCAATATCATTCACCTCAAATGCAATATGATGAACACCCTCCCCGTGTTTCGAAATGAATTTCGCAATGGGACTCTCAGGGGTTGTTGCTTGTAGCAACTCTACTTTACTGTCACCAATTTTAAAAAATGACGTCGTAACGCCTTCCGACTCAACAGTCTCAATTTTGTAGTGAGCCCCCCCCAACAGTTTGGCATACAGAGCATTTGAAGATTCCAAATTTTTTACCGCGATTCCGATGTGTTCAATTTTGTTTAACATCACATAAATTTGAGTAAAAGATAAGGCTTTTCAATAAATCCACAAGAAATATGCTATTTTTACCCCATGGAAAATCAAAGACAAAAAAAAGTAGCAGCTGTGCTTCAGCAAGACCTTGTAGAGGTGCTTCAGGGTGCTGCAAGAGAGGGCGGTATGAAAGGCATTATTATTTCGGTCACCAAAGTCAGTGTCACTGTGGATCTGTCCATAGCCAAGGTCTATTTAAGTATTTTTCCAGTTAAAGATAGCCAAGACCTTATTGAAGGCATTTCTTCTAATGCGCCCCTAATTAAGCACGAACTGGCGGGGCGCACCAAACACCAACTTCGCCGAATGCCGGAGTTGTTATTTTTTTTAGATGATTCTTTAGAATACATAGATCAAATAGACCAATCGCTTAAGGGAAAAAACAATCCCATATACGATTCGTGATGCTACTGGACATAGAATTTTACAGTTGAATATTTCATACTACATAGCTAAAAGGTATTTGTTTTCAAAAAGTAAAAACAAAGCCATTAATTACATTAGCCGAATTGCCAGTGTGGGGATTATTTTGGGCACTGCAGCTTTGTTTATCGTTTTGTCGGGTTTTGGAGGCCTGAAGTCTTTTAGTTTAGAATTTACAGCACTCACGGATCCCGATTTAAAAATTTTACCAAAACGAACCAAAACCATTCAATGGTCAGTCGATCAAAAACAACAATTGAAATCTATAAATGAGATTGTCAATTATTCAGAAGTTGTAGAAGACAAGGTATTAATGGGCTGCGACACAAAATTTTTGGCCATACAACTTAAAGGAATTGATGTGCGTTATCCGCAGCATACGATCGATTCTATTTTATCTTACGGCAATTGGATTTCTCCCGACATGCCCCATGTTGTTTCGGGGTGGGGTGTAACGAACACTCTTGGTTTTGGGGTGTATGATGTGACCAAAACCATTCGACTTTATGCTCCAAAGCCGGGCAAAGGTCAAATCACATCCATTAAAGGGGCCTTCAAAAGTTTGAAGGTTAATAATGTTGGAATATTTCAGGTGAATGATGCTCTAAACGAATCCATGGTATTTACAGGAATTGAAAATGCAAAATACCTGCTTGGACTTCAAAGCGACGAAGTGAGTGCCATAGAGCTGCAATTAACCCAAGAGGCCAATCAGGATGATGTAATAAGACAAATCTACCAACTGTTTAAAGGGGATGTAATCGTCAAAAATAGAACCCAACTGAACGACGCTTTATACAAGATGTTAAACACCGAACATGTGGCCGTTTATCTCATTTTCACTTTAATTCTAATCATTGCTCTATTTAATATCATTGGAACTATTGTAATGATGATTTTAGATAAAAAAGAAAATTTAAAAACCCTTCATAAGTTGGGGGCTTCAAAAACAGCCATTCAACGCATATTTTTCATCCAAGGGGTTTTAATGACACTCGTTGGTGGGGGATTGGGAATAGCTTTAGGGGTAGTTATTATAGTTCTGCAGAAAAATTTCGATTTGGTTATGATTACCAGCACCGTACCATACCCCGTTGAGCTAAGCTGGAACAACGCAGCTATCGCTTTTTCCACAATATTAGTCCTCGGCATCATAGCCTCAAGAATTGCCTCTTGGAGCTCAAAAAAAATGGACTATTCTATTTAAGCAAATTGGTAATCGGAGAACTGTTCTTCCACTTCATCAAATGCCCTAAAGACATCCTCACTTCTGTCGCTGGTAACCATTTTGTTTCTGTAAGGTTTGAAATTCGGAATTCCTTTGAAATAATTGGTGTAGTGGCGTCGTGTTTCTAAAACGCCCAAAACTTCGCCCTTCCACTCGATAGACATTTTCAGGTGTCTTCGGGCAGCTTCCACACGTTCCAGCATACTTATGGGTGGCAAGTGGGTTCCAGTTTCGAAATAATGTTTCACTTGTTTAAAAAACCATGGATTTCCAATACTGGCTCGGCCAATCATGGCACCGTCCAATCCGTATTGATCTCGCATTTCGACGGCTCGTTCAGGAGAATTTACATCGCCATTTCCAAAAATAGGGATGTGCATTCTAGGATTGTTTTTAACATCTGCAATAGGACCCCAGTCGGCACTGCCCTTATACATTTGAGCTCGTGTTCTCCCGTGTATAGACAACGCTTTTATTCCCACATCTTGAAGTCTTTCGGCCACTTCCACAATTCGGATTGAATCATGATCCCAACCCAAACGGGTTTTTACGGTAACCGGCAATTTGGTCCGTTTGACCATTTCTGCCGTGAGTTTTTCCATCAAACAAATATCTTTTAAGATGCCTGCTCCAGCCCCTTTGCTCACGACTTTTTTAACGGGGCAACCAAAGTTAATATCAATAATATCTGGATTGGATTGTTCAACGATATCAATGGCCTGAAGCATACTGTCAAGATTTGCTCCAAAAATTTGAATGCCCACAGGGCGTTCTTTTTCGTAAATATCAAGCTTTATGGTACTCTTTGCAGCATTTCGAATCAATCCCTCGCTGGAGATAAATTCGGTGTAAACAACATCTGCCCCTTGCTCTTTACAAAGTGCTCTAAAAGGGGGGTCGCTCACATCCTCCATGGGGGCCAACAGCAGCGGGAATTCGGGCAATTCTATGGAACCAATTTTTACCATATTTATTTATAAAAATTCATTTCGTCCAAGTAGGTCCAAACGGGTTCAGGCAGTAATGGGCGGATGTTTTTTCCAGATTTAATCGCAGATCGTATAAAGGAGGAGGAAATTTCAATGATCGGTGCATCAATTTTATGTATTGTTCCTTCAATGGCAGGCCTCGGGGGCTCGGAATTGAGTTTTCTGGGGTACACATAAATCGGATAATTCTCCAAAAGAATTGACGCATTTTTCCATTTCGGCAAAGATACTAAATTGTCCTCACCCATAATGAGTGCGAATTTATGTTCGGGGTGTTTTTCTTCAAGATAAATTAGGGTATCGATGGTATAATTGGGTTGTTTTAAGTCAAATTCAATAGCACTGGGTTTTAGTTTTGGGTAGTCTTGAGTGGCCAAATGTACCATGTGCAATCGTTGCCGATTGTCTAAAATACTTTGTTTGGTTTTAAATGGATTTTGAGGCGTGACCACACACCAAACTTGATTTAAATCTGAATGTTCTGCAACATGGTTGGCAATAATCAGATGCCCCACATGAATGGGGTTGAAAGTTCCAAAATACAATCCAATTTTCATCTGATATTTTAAAAGGTTACGAGTCAATAAACCGTTGTACGGTTTGAATGGCCTCCTCTTGGGCTTTTTCTAAAGTAATATTTTCAATAATACAGTCAAAAAGTGGGGCCGTGGCCAGTTCTGCAGAAGCTTTTGAAATTCGCATATTGATTTTATCATCAGACTCAGTCTGGCGTTTTTTTAATCGGATTTTAAGCTCATCAATGCTGGGAGGTTTGATAAAAATGGCAAGAGTCTGCTCTGGAAATTTCTTTTTTATTCGCAATCCACCAGACACATCAATATCAAAAATGACGTGTTTCCCCATCGCCCAAATCCGTTCAATTTCAGAGTTTAAGGTTCCATAAAAATTATCCCGATAAACTTCTTCCCACTCTAAAAAATCTCCAGTTTTGATGTGTTTTTTAAACTGATCCGTTGAGATGAAATAGTAGTCTTTGCCATCAAGTTCCTCGCCTCTTTTTTTTCTGGAGGTAGCCGAAATTGAGAACGCTAAGTTAAGCGCTTGTTGTTGTAACAAGTGCTTGACAATTGTTGTTTTTCCCGCACCTGATGGTGCAGAAAAGACAATTAATTTTCCCTGAAATGAGTTAGAGGACATTGAGTAATTGTTCTTTGATTTTCTCGAGCTCGTCTTTCATTTGAACGACCATTTTTTGCATGGGTGCATAATTGGCTTTAGAGCCAATTGTGTTAATTTCTCGCCCCATTTCTTGACCTATAAATCCCAGTTTTTTACCATTGGAGTCTGTAGAATTTAAGGCACTCTCAAAATAATCCAGGTGGTTTTTAAGTCTGATTTTCTCTTCCGTAATATCGAGTTTTTCAATGTAATAAATCAGCTCTTGTTCGAAACGATTTTGGTCAAGATTTTCTTTAAGATCTGTGATTCCTTTATTGAGGCGCTTCCGAACATGTTCCACACGCTCAGGATCAATCGCTGCGACCTCGTCTAATAAGGATTTAATGTTATGGATTCTTTGAATAAAATCTTGCTCTAATGCCAAACCTTCATCTTTTCGGTAGTGCTCAATATTGTCCAATGTTTTGCTAATTTCATTCGAAACACTATCCCATTCCATCGCATCAATATCGTCATGATCTGTACTTAAGGCGTCAGGCATCCGTACCGCCATTTTTAAAAGTTCTGAATCCTCAGATTTTGTAATGGTTTTAAGTTGATGCATGTAGTTTTGTACCACTTTTGTATTGATTCTCGCTGGGGTTTCCCCTTTATTATAATCTACATAAAGCGAGAAATCTACCTTGCCACGTTTTAATCTTGCCCCAATTAGCTTTCTTAATTCCAATTCTTTAGCACGATACATAGCAGGCATTCGGACATTCAAATCCAAAGATTTACTGTTGAGCGATCTGATTTCTATACGAATGGTTTTGTTGGGAAGTTCAAATACCGATTTCCCATATCCCGTCATGGAGTATATCATACCAATGCATTAAATATTGCCTCAAAGATACAGAAAAGCTTACACTATTTGAACGGGTGGTGTTGTTTAAAGCTTTTGATTTTTATCCTTTTTAGTAAAGGACGGATTAAAGTATTAATAAAGGGATTCTTGTGTTTGATGTAACAACTTAAATCCATCGGCTGAGCACCAACGGTGGTTTTAATCTCGGAAGCAGTGCGCCCGAGGTTTATAACCTTTACCCGATGTTCAATTCCCAAACGTACATAATCGTTAAGAATTCTCGGATAAATTGCGTGGGTTTTATTTAGCGCGTAATTTAGTCCAATAAAATGGGCGTCAAGGGAATTGTCCCGTTTTAAGGCGGATAAAAATCCGACCAACTTATCCTCAAAAAAATAACCCTGAACTATAAAATCATATTTAAATTCAGTTTTCAGACGGATGTAGGTTTCTAGATTTAAAATTTGCGCGTTAAAATTTGCGTTATCAATGGTGTTTTGATACAACGTCTGCAAATCCTCTTTGTACCTTTTAATGTCGGTAACCGAGCACGTTTTAAGCTCTAGAGATTGACTGTTGGAATCGGCTTTATTGGCTTTTACTCGATATTTTGATTTGAGCGCTGCTTTGAAATCTTCAAAAGTTTCCCACTCTTGCCGCAAGTGAATCATCATGTTGGGTTCCACTCTAATTTTGGTGTACCCAAAGGGGCTAAAATTTTTCGTGTAACGCAATTCCTCTTCGTTGAAATCTTTGACAAAGATAGCATGTAAGGGCTTTACAGTTTGTGCCATGCCATCTAGAGCTATTCCTAAGCGGGAAATTAGTTGCCCCCTGTCTGTCGTGCTGGCAAAACTGATGCCGTAGTTTCCGCTTAAAAATACATTTCCACAAAACATGATTTTGATGTAATCTCTGCAAAAAAATAAATTCAGAAAGCGTTTGAGGGTACTGGAAATTTTTATGTTATCTAAGATGGCATCTACACTCAAATCGATAATTTGAACCACCGCCAGTGCTTTTGGTGTGTTGTTTTCATTTATGCCGATGTAGCGAATGTCAATTTTCGGGTTGGAGGCTTCGTAACTTAAAAGAAATTTTTTATTGAAGTAGGGGGAGTTTTTGGGGTTGATGGACCTCAAAAAATTGGCGTTAATCTCCTCAGCGGAATTGAAAATTGTAGTGGTCAAAAAGGTTATTTTTTGGTTACCAAATATACGCCAATAAAAATTAAGAGACTGGCCAACGCTTTAATGATGTCCATGGAATCACTGCCCATTGCAATGGCAAAAAGTCCTGCAAAAATGGGCTGTAGGTACAGAAATGTGCTAACTGTGGTTGCTTTTAGTGACCTTAGGGCCAAAGGATTTAAAAGGTAGGTACCAAAAGTGGCAAATATTATTACAAACCCTACAGAGAACCAAATGTAAGGCGTGAAATTTGCCCACGAAACAAGACTAAGCTCATGAATTCCAAAGGGGAAAATCATAATTGAACCAAAAAGAAAGAGCCATTTTATAAAGCTATATGGGTGGTATTTTGCGGTTAGTTTTTTAATCAAAATTAAATAGTAGCTGTAGGATGCAGCGTTGATAAACACTAGAAAATTTCCGAAAGCAATGTTCTGCCCAATGTCAGAAGTTCCCCCATATAAGCTTAACACCAGAGCACCAGAGAGTCCTAATCCAACGCCTAAGATTTTAATTGAGGTAATGCGCTCTTTTAGAATAATGGCCGATAAAACCAGAACAATAATTGGGACTGTAATCATGATAACAGAACCATTGATGGGTGTGGTGTATTGAAGGCCTTTAAAAAAAGCCAACATGTTGAGGGCTACCCCAAAAAAAGCAGCTGCAACTAATTTTGGGAAATCGTGTCGTTGTACTTTTTCGCTTGGTACAAACCAGCTAAAAGCCCAAAACAACAAGGCAGCGCAAATAACTCTCAGCAAAATAAAACCAAAAGGTAACACATAACCGCCATCAATCACGTCATTGGCAAAAGTGAATGTTACGCCATAAAATAATTGCACTAAAACAAGTGCAATAAGTGCAGAAAACCTACCTTTCATTGCTAAAAAATAGTTGTGCCTCAACAACTGTTTTTGGACTATTTCCGATAAAAATGTCTTTCCCGGAAACAATAACAGGGCGTTTCAAAAACGTGTAATGACTCAAGATGTAGTGTCTGAAATCTTTTTCACTCAAAGATTCATTTTTCAAACCCATGTCTTTATACAATTTCGCGCGTCGGCTAAACAGGGCTTCGTAACTTCCCGCCAGAGACTTTAAATGATCCAAATCGGACGGCGTTAGAGGCGAAGTTTTGATGTCTTGTAACAGGTAAGATTTATCTAATTTTAAGCCATCAAGAATTCTTTGACAGCTGTTGCAAGTTTTTAGAAAATAGATTTTTTTCATGGGTAACAATCGTTATTTTTACAAAGAAAATCATTTCTTTGTAATCCCATCATCTAAAGTTAATATTTATGGACTGGAGCTTCGATATTTGCCTAAAGAACAGAAAAATTTTATCACATTTTTTGTCTGCGTATTCGCTGGAGCAACTCAACACTGTCCCTGTGGGGTTTAAGAATTCGATATATTGGAATATTGCTCACGTTGTGGTTACGCAACAACTTTTGGTCTATCGTTTATCTGACCTTCCAATGGGTGTTTCAGACCAATTTGCAGATGCATTTAGAAAGGGAACCAAAACAGAATTTGACGCCTCCAGGGCTGATATTGAGTCGCTAAACACCTCCTTGTTTTCGACGTTAGAACAAACAAAATTAGATTATAACAATGGGCTATTTAAAACTTACACGCCCTATACCGTTTCAACCAAAAGTACTCTCACTAATGTTGAACAAGCTATAGAATTTAATAATTTTCATGAAGGAATTCATTTAGGATACATCCTTGCCATGAAAAATATACTCAACAACCAAACGAACTAAAACTCATCAACACTATGAAATTTAACACCAAAACCATTCACGGTGGCCAGTCTCCAGATAAGGCCTACGGTTCTGTAATGCCGCCCATTTATCAAACTTCTACCTATGCGCAGAGCACACCTGGGGGGCATAAGGGTTATGAGTACTCACGCACCCACAACCCAACCCGTCATGCTTTGGAACACGCTTTTGCTAGTATTGAAAATGGAACTCATGGCCTTGCATTTGGGTCTGGATTAGCCGCCATTGATGCTGTAATCAAGCTACTCAAACCTGGCGATGAGGTGATTTCTACCAACGATTTGTATGGTGGGACGTACCGTTTGTTTACCTCTATATTTGAAAAATTTCAGATTAAATTTCATTTTATTGGAATGAACAAAGCATCCGATATCAAGAGTTATATCAACGCCAACACCAAACTAATATGGGTCGAAACGCCAACCAATCCAATGCTTAATATCATTGATATAAAAGCCGTATCGGCAGTAGCTAAAAAGCACAATATTTTACTTGCCGTGGATAATACGTTTGCCACACCCTACCTTCAACAACCATTGGATTTAGGCGCAGATATTGTGATGCATTCCGCCACCAAATACCTTGGCGGTCATAGCGATTTGGTCATGGGCGCTCTTGTTGTTAAGGACATCGATTTAGCAAACAAACTCTATTTTATTCAAAACGCTAGTGGAGCCGTTTGCGGACCTCAAGATAGTTTTTTGGCCTTGAGAGGTATAAAAACACTTCATGTTCGGATGCAAAGGCATTGTGAAAATGGAAGAGCTGTAGCCGAATTTCTGGCACAACACCCCAACGTTGAAACAGTATATTGGCCCGGTTTTGAGACCCACCCCAACCATAATATAGCCAAACAACAAATGAATGACTTTGGAGGAATGCTGTCCTTTACCACCAAAGGGAATCGCTATGAAGCCGCCATAAAAACCGTTGAGCGTCTAAAAGTTTTTACGCTCGCTGAATCTTTAGGTGGTGTAGAATCCTTGGCAGGACACCCGGCCAGCATGACCCACGCTAGTATCCCCAAAGAAGAACGTGAAAAAACAGGTGTTATTGATTCATTAATTCGATTAAGCGTAGGTATAGAAGATTCGTATGATTTAATCCAAGATCTGACTCAGGCGTTGTCCACATAATAGGCAATAATTTTATGATATTCATAAAAATTATAACCCATAAACACAATATATTGTGAATTTCAAAAAAAATCAATTTAATTTTTCAGGATATTATATATTTGTATAACAACAGATAGGGGTTATTCTCCCGCAACACAATTAAAATGAAACATAAAATTGAAGGTTTTTTAGACTTGGTTCGTCAAAGAAATGGCCACGAGCCCGAATTTTTACAAGCCGTGGAAGAAGTTGCTGAAACGGTTATTCCCTACATTGTTCAACACGACATTTATCATGGGAAAAATATTTTACTGCGAATGGTAGAACCGGAACGTGCCGTTACGTTTAGGGTGAATTGGGTGGATGATAGTGGCGAAATTCAGGTCAACAGGGGCTATCGCATACAGATGAACTCTGCCATTGGACCATACAAAGGCGGCTTGCGATTTCATCCTTCAGTCAATATGAGTATTCTGAAATTTTTGGCTTTTGAGCAAGTGTTCAAAAACAGTTTAACAACACTGCCCATGGGTGGTGGAAAAGGTGGAAGTGATTTTGATCCAAAAGGAAAAAGCGACAACGAAATTATGCGTTTCTGTCATGCTTTTATGAGCGAGTTGTTCCGCCACATTGGCCCAAATACAGACGTCCCAGCCGGCGACATTGGGGTTGGCGGACGTGAAATAGGGTTTCTTTTTGGGATGTATAAAAAGCTTCGAAACGAGTTTACAGGGGTCTTGACCGGAAAAGGAATGACTTGGGGCGGGTCCTTGATCCGTCCAGAAGCCACGGGCTATGGTACGGTATATTTTGCACAAAAAATGCTTCAAACCAAAGGCGACGACATTGGAGGCAAAACAGTTACGATCTCTGGGTCTGGTAATGTTGCTCAGTACGCTGCAGAAAAAGTCATTCAGTTAGGTGGCAAAGTTATTACGTTGTCAGACTCCTCAGGATATATCGTTGATAACGAAGGTATTAACTCCGATAAATTGGCTTTTGTTATGGATCTAAAAAATAACAAACGCGGTAGAATTAGCGCTTATATTGAAGCTTACCCAACCGCCAAATTTTTTGCAAATAAAAGACCATGGAATGAACCTTGCGATATTGCCTTGCCTTGCGCTACTCAAAATGAGCTTGATGGAAATGATGCCAAAACATTATTGGAAAACGGTTGCATTTGTGTCAGTGAAGGCGCCAACATGCCCTCCAACAAAGAGGCCGTTTCAGCATTCTTGAACGCCAAAATTTTATTCGCACCTGGCAAAGCCTCGAACGCTGGTGGTGTGGCTACCTCTGGGTTGGAAATGACCCAAAATTCACTACGCTACAATTGGACTCGAGATGAGGTTGATTCGAAGTTACAAGAAATTATGGGCAACATTCACGACAAGTGTATTGAGTTTGGCAGAGATGATAAAACAGGCTATGTGGACTACGTTAAAGGAGCCAATATTGCCGGGTTTGTTAAAGTTGCTGATGCGATGCTTGCCCAAGGAGTTGTCTAAGTTTCGCTCAGAATAAAATTAAAATGCCTCTACATCCCGTAGTGGCATTTTTTGTAAATACATAATATTAATGAGATTTTTCGTTAGATATAAATATATTTGAACAAACTTAATTTCTCTTGAAAAAAATCTATTGTGGCGCACTGTTAACCCTTTGTGGTTTCTTTTTGACTTTTGGTCAAGAGTCCAATTCCGATTTATGGGCCGGTCATTTTTCATACAATTCTGTTGTGGCCATTCAAAACATGGACGATACAATAGCAGTAGCCAGCGAAAATGCTATTTTTATTTACTCCCAATCGACGAATACTTATGAGACAATCAGTACCATTGATGGTCTCTCAGGGGGGTATATTTCAACCATTCATTACAGCGGTGCATATGGTATTTTACTCATTGGTTACCAAAGTGGATTGGTAGAAATATATAACCCAGCGGACCGATCGGTGCTTAAAGTGGTCGATATTTTAAACAAAGCGACCATACCACCAGAGAATAAAACAATTAATCATTTTTTTGAGCACGACAGTCAGGTGTACATCAGTACCAATTACGGAATTTCGTTATACGATTTGGACGCTTTAGAATTTGGAGACACCTATTATATTGGGAACAACGGTGGTCAAGTTCAAGTTCGCGAAACGCAAATTCTTGGTGATGAGATTTTTGCCGCCACAGATAATGGACTAAAAAGGGCAGATTTCAACAACACTAATTTGATTGATTTTCAGCTTTGGACCACCCTTTTTCCAGGAAGTTTTAGCGCTGTTGATACCCTCTCGAATGCCATTTATGTCGTTCGTTCGGGAGCGGAACTTTATGAAGTTAGTGGCTCAAATCTGACTCCCGTCCTGAGTTTTTCCAGCCCCATTTTGGATTTAAGAACCGACAACGGCCATATTGTAGTCACAACACAAAGTGCTGTCTACAACCACTTGCCTAATTTGACTCTTCTGAGTAATTATACCCTAAACTCACCACTTTTAACAAGTTTTACAACGGCACAATTTTTTAATAATACCGTGTATTTAGGAACTCAAGATTATGGAATTCTTACGCCATCTACAGCATCTTCATCGGGTTACAACGAAATTCATCCTAGTGGCCCGTCCAGAAATCAAGCTTTTTCGCTTCATCATAGTTTTGGCAATCTTTGGGTGACGTTTGGCGACTATACGCCATCTTATAACCCCAGCCCAAACAGAACCTATGGGGTTAGTAATTTTGACACCACCAATTGGACCAATATTTCCTATGATAGCATCCAGCAAGCGGTCAATAAGCCGGTATTCAACCTCAATGCAATCGCAACAAATCCAACAAACTCCAATCAAGTATTTATCAGTTCATTTCAACATGGGATATTACTCCTTGAAAAAGACACTTCCATAGCATTGTTTGACGATACAAACAGTGGACTCCAATCGCTAGTTGTTCCAGGAAGTCCAAATTTTAAAAGCATTCGAGTTTCTGATTTAAAGTTTGACAATCAAGGAGTGTTGTGGAGTTTATCAAGTAAAATCAACAACGCATTAAAAACGTATAACCCTAGCACCAACCAATGGCAATCTTATTCGTTTGAGTCTCTGATAGAGGATCCGCTCAATGACGAGTTGGGGTTTGGCGATTTGGTAATTTCTGCAGACCAAACCAAATGGATTGGAAGTTACAGAAATGGGGTTATTGCATTCAATAATGAAGGTAATCAAATCACGAAAATTCAAGGGGAAGATATTGCCAATTTACCCATTGATCATATCAGTGCCTTGGCCATGGATAGAAATAATATCCTTTGGATTGGAACGCACAAAGGGTTGCGCGTGTTGTACAATACATTCAATATTTTTAACGACGAATCGCCACGAACGGAATCCATAGTCATTCTTGAAGAGGGACTGCCTAAGGAGCTTCTTGAATTGCAATTCATCACCGAAATTATCGTAGATGGATCTAACAACAAGTGGATATCAACCATAGATGCAGGGGTATTCTATTTAAGCGCCGATGGCCAAAATACAATATACCATTTTACTGAAGAAAACTCGCCCCTGCCTTCCAACACTGTTGTAGCTATGGCCAAAGATGAGGTCGATGGAACCTTGTATTTTGGGACCTCCAGAGGCCTAGTTTCTTTCAAGGCAGGAGGATCTACACCATCGACTTCACTTGAGGATGCATTTATCTATCCCAACCCTGTTCGCCCAGGGTTTAACATTAGCGTAGATCAAATTAAGATTAAAAATTTGAGTGATAATGTGAATGTCAAGATAACGGATGTTGAAGGTAATTTGGTCGCTGAAGCACAATCCAACACCAACTTGAGATTCAAAGGCTACAATCTCGAAATTGACGGCGGAACGGCCTACTGGAACGGCAAAAACCTAGCCAATACCCCAGTTGCATCGGGGGTATATGTGGTTTTAATTTCAGACCTTGACGAACTCGAAACTCGAGTTCTAAAACTTATGCTCATTCGCTCATGATTGTGTCCACCAAAGCTATTGTAATTTCCAAAATAAAATATAAGGACAACGACCTTATTGTTAAGTGTTACACTGAAGCTCACGGTATAGTAAGTTTTATGGTTAAAGGTACTTTAACCTCAAAAAAAGGGAAGCTAAAACCGGCCTATTTTCAACCCCTGTCCATCTTACAAATTCAATACGACTTTAAGCCCAGCCGAGGGGTGCAATTTTTTAAAACCATAGGGGCAGAATATCACTTTAAAACCATGCACACAACGGTACTTAAGTCAACAGTAGTCCTCTTTCTGGCCGAAATTTTGAATATGGTATTTAAAGAGGAAGAGCCAAATTTCGTTTTATTTAAATATTTAGAAACCGCACTGATATGGTTTGACACCGTCCCATCCGATGTTACATTTCACCACAAGTTTTTGATGGGTCTTACCCGGTTTTTGGGGTTTTCACCAGAGGAATCCAATGATCATTTTCCTTTTTTTGATTTGGAAGGCGGGGCGTATCAAGCTACCCCAGGGGGCCCGTACACCATTTCGGGGGATAAATTATTTTTATTCAAATCAATATTAGGAACGAAATTTGATACTGAGTATGACAAATCAATACATCCCACCCAAAGACGGGAGTTACTCGATATGATATTATTGTATTTTAAATTACATTTGCAAGGCTTCAAACCTCCAAAATCCCTTGTTGTATTGAATCAAGTTTTTAGCTAAATGAAGCATTTTTTTATCTGGATATTAAGCGTTTTGTTCTGGCAAGTATCTGCTCAGAAAATCGTGGTTGTAGATAAAACCAGTGCGGAACCTGTTACAGGTGTAGCGGTTTTTAATTTATTTAAAACCAAAACCAACATCTCCAATTTTGACGGTCAAATTTCCATCTCAAAGTTTCAAAGTTTTGAGAAAGTCTATTTTCAACATTTAGCATTCCACAAAGAAGTGGTCCTAAAGTCTAAACTGGGTGACACCATTTTTTTAACCCCCAAATCATTAGATTTAAAAGAGGTCGTCATTTCAGCTTCAAAATTTGAACAGAACCGAAAGGAAGTTCCTCAAAAAATTATAAGTCTTGACGCAAAGGCCATAGAACTCTCGGCACCACAAACATCGGCTGATATGTTGGGCCAAAGTGGGCAAGTTTTTATTCAGAAAAGCCAATTGGGAGGCGGAAGTCCCATGATTCGAGGGTTTTCCACAAATCGAGTACTTATTACGGTTGATGGGGTGCGGTTAAACAATTCTATTTTTAGAGGTGGAAATGTTCAAAACGTGATATCCATCAACCCTTTTAATGTTCAAAATACAGAAGTGATATTGGGGGCAGGTTCTGTCATTTATGGCAGTGACGCCATCGGTGGTGTGATGAATTTTTACACCACCACACCCAAGCTTTCAACAGATAAAACACCGCTTGTTAAAACCAAAAGTACCGTTAGATACTCTAGTGCCAACAATGAAAAAACAGCGCATGTTGGACTCAATATTGGATTGCAAGAATGGGGGTTTCACAGCAGCATGAGTTTTTCAAACTTTGGAGATTTGAAAATGGGACAGACCGATATCGAGACTTATTTGACGCCGTTCTATGTGGGACAACGCAATGGAGTAGATATGGTGATGCCAAACCACACTCCCAGGGTACAAAAATTCACTCATTTTAATCAGTTTCATGCGGCACAAAAAGTCTTGTTTAAACCCTCCGAGCGGCTTACTTTCGATCTAGGGCTTCATTATTCTACCACATCCGATTATGCAAGATACGACCGATTACTTATTCTTGATTCCGACAATTTACCCAAGTATGCAGAATGGAATTATGGCCCACAAAATTGGTTTTTAGCGAATTTGCAATTGACCAAATTAAGCAGCAATTCCAATTTGTACGACAAAGTGATTTCAACCCTAGCGTACCAACGCTTTGGAGAAAGTAGAAAGAGCCGAAAATTTAACAGCCCACACAGAAGGATTGGGTCAGAGGATGTTGATGCCTTGTCTTTTAATTTAGATTTTGAAAAGTCAATATCAGAAAAAGCAAATATTGCTTACGGGACAGAGTATATCTTTAATCGCATAACGTCCAAAGGAATTTCTATAAATCTACAAAATAATTCTACGGACGATGTGCCTTCACGCTATCCGAATGGGGCACAGTGGGCAAGTCTTGCGGCATACACTAGATTGAAATATAAACCCAACTCGAAACTCACATTACAATCTGGAGTGCGTTACAATTTGGTGTCAATTTATGCCGATTTAAGTTCCAACAGTTCTTTCTTCGATTATCCCTTTTTGAGTGCCAGTTTAGATACGAGTGCTCTAACCGCAACTGCCGGTTTGACGTGGCAACAAAACAATACGTTTTTGTGGAAATTGAACGCCACTTCAGCTTTTCGAGCTCCTAATATTGACGATATCGGAAAAGTCTTTGACTCTCAGCCAGGAATGCTGGTGGTTCCCAACGAACAATTGGAACCGGAATATGCCTATGGCGGCGAACTGGGGCTTACAGTTAATTTTGATAATTCGGTGTTGTTAGATTTTTCAACATTTTATACCCATTTGGATAAAGCGATGATTCGTGACAGCTTTAACCTAGACGGTCAAACAGAAATAGTGTACGACGGTGAGTTGAGTACCATACAAGCCGTTCAGAATACCTCCAGTGCGACCATCTATGGGTTTGAAGCTGGGCTTAAAACCCAATTCACTAAAGATTTGACTCTTACCTCACAATTTACTGTCACCCGTGGCACCCAAAAAACCGTTAACGCCTCTGAGGTTCCAGTTCGTCATGTTGCGCCTGCTTTTGGGAATGCTCATCTTATATGGAAACGAAATAAAATTATGGTTGATGGTTTTATTGATTACAATTTTGGGATGTCGGCAGAACAGATTTCTCCAGAACTTTCACCTCATTTGTTCGCCACAGACGAGTTTGGAAACCCCCATGCCCCCTCTTGGCTAACGTTTAATGTGAGAACTCAATATCAGCTTAGCAAGACCCTGTCTTTGGTTGGAGCGATCGAAAACATTTCTGACGAAGGATATCGGCCATACGCCTCTGGAATCAGCGGTCCTGGAAGAAATATCATTTTGGCCATTACATACAACAATTGATGTATTCAAAACACAAGTCCTATACCTTAGACGATGCACTTGCAAAACTTCAAAAGTATTGCTCTTATCAGGACCGCTGCCATATGGAAGTGGAACAAAAACTCAAATCCATGGGGATGGTTTCTCAAGCTTCAAAACAAATTATAATCGCTCTTATTCAGCAAGATTATTTAAATGAAGAACGGTTTGCGATGGCCTTTGTTCGAGGCAAATTTAGAATCAAAAAATGGGGCAGAATTCGGCTGGGATCAGAACTTAAAAAACGGCGCATATCCCCCTACTTAATCCGCAAATCATTGCATCAAATCTCGGAGGAGGATTACATTAAAACCTTTGAGTCGTTAGCCGCCCGAAAAGCAGAAACACTAGTTGGGCCCTCTAAAAATAAGAAAAAGAAAAAACTGATTGACTATCTCACTTACCGTGGGTGGGAATCCCATTTGATTTATGATAAAGTCAATCAGTTATTTCAATAAAATCTAGAAAAAAGCCCGAAGCCCAAAAAGAACATTGCCTTTAGGCATCGGAACGATTCCTGTTTCTACGTACGCGGTATTGAAAATATTATTTCCAGTGAGTGTCAGCTCCACGGCATTGAGGTTGAGTTTGAGCTGTGCGTCCACCACACTGTAGCTGTCACCAGCGGCACGATCGGCAAATTTATACACAATGCTTTGGGTTAGATTTTTGATGAATTGCGTTCGTAAATTGACGGTTAAATGGTGTTTTAGCGAGTTGATAATATACTTTGAAAAATTGGCACGAACTGCTTTTAAATCTTCATTTAAATAGGTGTAACCTAGATTAAAAAACTGATCAAATGCACCTACTTTAAAGGGGCCTGAAAACTGAAATTCGACGCCATTAGAAACCATTCGCTTTAAATTATTGGATTGCCACTTGTCGTCTTCATTATCTTTGGTGTAATCAATTAAATTGTCCGAATCTCGATTGAAAAAAGCAATGGAAGCGGTCCATTGTTTTCCAAAATATTTTAAACCTATTTCTTCAGAAATGGCTTTTTCTGGAACTAGATTTTCATTCCCAACGTCTTTACTACCCACATAATACAGGTCGTTGTAGGTTGGAACACGGTAGGTGTATCCAGCATTGGCATAGGCCCTAAATTTGTCACTGATGGTGTAGCCCAAATCAATTCCAGGAAACGCATTGAAATCAAATTCAGAAAAATAATTGACTGCCACTCCTGGCGTTACATCCAATCGGTTATCCAAAAATGAAAATCGGTGTTCGAGGAAAAAATTTCCGACCCACCGGTGGCGATCGCCAAGTCGGTTACTGTTCATATCAACTTTAGCAACATCAATACCGAAGCCTGTTACCCCTAAATTCGAATCCAATGAAGCATTTATTTGTCCTCCAATCTTGTTGGAAATATGCATGTTTCTGTACACCGAAGGTTTGTTTCGAATGTATAAATACATGTCTTGATTTCGTTTCCAATACAATTGTGGTGTGATTTTTAACCGCCCTCTGTACCAAGTTGTTGAAACTCCGACCAAACTGCTTTGTGTTTCTTCATATTGTTCTTTGGCATCAATTGCATAGAATTGATTTCCACCAAATTTTCGTTCAGAAAACGTCGCAACAACCTCAATAGGGTTTGTGTTTTTGTTGAAACTGCTCTTGATAAAATAATTTTGATTGTTAAAATCTGTATTGTGGCGGTATCCATCGGAACTGTTTACAGAGACATGCCCCATAAGCCCCGTATTACCTAGTGTTTTTCCAGCGGTTGCAGCCACATGCTGTTGATTGTACGACCCCAGCTGAAATCCGATGTTGTTTTCTAAATTGCCATTAGATTTGGTGACGATATTAATAGCCCCAGTAAATGCATTTTGTCCAAACACCCGTGCTGCAGGCCCCTTAATAATTTCGATTCGCTTGATGACCTCCAGCGGTAGGGCAATATTTAGCGTATGATGTCCCGTTTGTGGATCTTCTACTTTGATGCCATCTATAAGCAGAAGCGTCTGATCAAAACTTCCACCACGGATGTACAAGTCCGATTGCATCCCATTGATGCCTTGGCGGCGGATGTCAATACCTGCTTCTTGTTGTAACAATTCGGCCAAATTATTGGCAGGACTTTGTTCAATAACCTCCGCTGTAATTACCGTAATGGTACGAGAGTTTTCCTTAAAAGGCAAATCAATCCGTGCCGATTCAATTGTAATTGAATCCAAAGATTGAACCTGTTGTGCAACCGCATCTTGCGTTACAAAAACTAGGATTAGCGCAATGGTTTTTAATACTCTTTTCATCTTAGTTTGATTTTAAGTAGGTTTCTAAATAAGCCCCAAAGGTATATAAATACATAAACTGAGCTGTACATTTTTAAAGAAATTATGTTAAATGTTTAATTGTAAAACACAAGAGTTAAAATGTAATTTATTACAATTTTAACTTTCAAAAAAAACAGAAATACGGTACCTTTAGGACATGTTTGCGCTAGTCGATTGTAACAACTTTTATGCCTCTTGTGAGCGGGTATTTAATCCCAATTTGCAGGGGAAACCTGTGGCTATTTTATCCAATAACGACGGCTGTGTCATTGCGCGTAGTGATGAGGTTAAAGCTTTGGGCTTGCCCATGGGCGCCCCCGCGTTTAAATACCAATCGTTTTTTAAGACGCATAACGTTCAAGTGTTTTCGTCCAATTACCCTCTTTATGGCGATATGAGCAGCCGCGTCATGCGTATTTTAGGTCAGTTTACTCCTGACATCGAAGTATACAGCATCGACGAGGCCTTTTTACGGTTTAAAGGATTTGAAAACTATGACTTCAACACCCATGGACACAACATCCGCAATCGTGTTCTGAAATGGACCGGTATCCCTACCTGTGTAGGTGTTGCTCCCACCAAAGCCCTGTCTAAGGTGGCCAATAAAATTGCGCGCAAATTCCCAAAACACACAGGGGGGGTGTATGTTATTGACAACGAGGAAAAACGAATCAAAGCCCTGAAGTGGACTCCGATAGAAAAAGTGTGGGGTATTGGCCCTGCACTTCACAAACGCTTGGCTCAAAAGCATTGTAAAACAGCGTACGACTTTGTACAACTTCCAGACCTTTGGGTCCGGAAAACATTTTCTATAACGGAGTGGAAGCTAAAAAAGGACTTGGAAGGGATTTCGAAAATTGATATGGAGCAGGTCAAAGACAAGCGAGCTATTGCCACTACCAGAAGTTTTGAAACCACCCTTACAGAGCTGTCCGACATTAAGGAACGAATTTCCACCTTTGCTAGCAGCTGTGCCGAAAAAATGCGGCGGCAAAACTCAAGTTGTCACATGCTCATTGTTTTTCTACGCAGTGACCGCTTTAAAACCAATAGTGAACAGTACCGAGCCAGTACCATAGTGAACATCCCGTTTCCGACCGACTCTAGCTTGGTGCTAAGTACCAGCGCCGTTAAGGCCGTAGCGTCCATTTACAAAAAAGGAATTCACTACAAAAAAGCTGGGGTAATTCTAACGGGAGTCGTTCCAACATACAACCGGCAGTTACAAATGTTTAATCACGAAGACACGCGGCACAAACCCCTAATGCGGGCCATGGATCGGATTAATAGAAAATACAACGCTCCAAAACTTAAATTAGCCAATCAAGATTTAACACGAATGTGGAAGATGCGTCAAGAGCACCTCTCGCCACAATACACCACCAATTTAGAAGATATAATTACTGTTCAATGCCAAAAAAAGCCAATCAAGCACTAACCTTTTTAATTCCAGAACCTTCAAAAAGCAAGCGAGGGGCCATTTATTTTGATACCGGAATTTCGGCAGGATTTCCTTCCCCAGCCGACGATTTTAAGCAAGAGCGGCTGTCGTTGGACGCCGAGTTGATTAAAAATAAAGACGCTACCTTTTTTGCACGAGTTAGTGGACAGTCTATGATTGATGCCGGGTTGAATGACAATGATCTTTTGGTCATAGACCGAAGTCTTTCACCAACACACAACAGAATTGCCGTTTGCTTTTTGGATGGCGAGTTTACCGTCAAACGCTTAAAGGTTCAAAATGATGAAGTTTGGCTTCAACCCGAAAATAAAAACTATAAACCCATACGCATCACAGCTGAAAATGATTTTGTAATTTGGGGTATAGTCACAAATGTGATTAAAAAAGTGTAGTTTAGATTTCTTTGCGAAGACGGGCCACAGGGAAGTCCAGTTGTTCTCTATATTTAGCCACGGTCCGGCGGGCGATAGGGTATCCTTTTTCTTTGAGAATATTAGCCAGTTTTTCGTCAGTAAGGGGCTTTTTCTTGTCTTCTTCAGCGATTACGGTTTTTAAAATACTTTTGATTTCTCTTGTTGAAACTTCTTCACCCTGATCGTTGGTCATGGATTCGCTAAAAAATTCTTTAATAAGTTTTGTGCCATAAGGGGTATTGACATATTTGCTATTGGCCACCCGAGAAACCGTAGAAACATCCATTTCAATTTCGTCAGCAATATCTTTTAGAATCATTGGACGAAGTTGCTCTTCATCCCCCGATAGAAAGTAGTCTTTTTGGTAGTGCATAATGGCGCTCATGGTGACAAAAAGGGTTTGTTGCCGCTGTTTTATGGCTTCAATAAACCATTTGGCAGCATCGAGTTTTTGTTTGATAAAAAGAACCGCATCTTTTTGGGCTTTGGATTTGTCTTTCGCTGCTTTATAGCCTTGAAGCATGTCATTGTAAGATTTAGACACGTGCAGCTCGGGAGCATTTCTGCCATTTAGAGTGAGTTCAAGCTCACCCTCTTCGATTTTTATGGTAAAATCTGGAACGACATGTTCCACAGACTGAAGGTTGTTTGAAAATGCGCTTCCAGGTTTGGGATTAAGGCGTTCAATTTCCGACATGGCGTCCTTAAGCTGCTCTTCAGTAATATTGAATTTTTTGAGAAGTCTATCGTAGTGTTTTTTACTAAACTGTTCGAAAGATTTTTCGATAATCTGTACCGCTAAAGCGGTGTGCGGTGTTTGTATTTTTCGTTTGAGTTGAATTAAAAGACATTCTTGCAAATCTCTGGCGCCAACACCTGGGGGGTCTAATTCTTGGACAACAGTTAAAACGTTTTGTGTTGTTTCTAGATCCGTAAAAATATTTTGAGTGAAGGCCAAATCGTCAATAATATCTAAAAGAGGTCTTCTGATATAGCCGCTATCATCAATGCTGCCAATCAGAAATTTGGCAATTAAATAGTCCTGCTCTTCTAATCGAAACGTATTAAGCTGGTTAGTAAGTTGTTGCGTAAAAGAAGTTCCTGAGGCATAGGGGATGCTTTTGTCCTCATCATCGGAGCTGTAATTGTTGGAACGCAACCTGTATTCGGGAATTTCATCGTCACTTAGGTAATCGTCCACATTGATGTCCTCCGCGCCAATGTGTTCATTATCATTAATTTCATCACTGTAAGGGTCGTCAAAATCAGTGGGGTCCTGCTCTTTTCCGTGTTCAAGGGCAGGATTTTCTTCGATTTCTTGTTTAATGCGTTGTTCAAAAGCTTGGGTTGGCAATTGGATAAGCTTCATCAACTGAATCTGTTGAGGAGAGAGCTTTTGCGAGAGTTTAAATTGTAAGTGTTGCTTTAGCATTGCTTATTTGGGTTTGTATAAATTTAAAAAAAACAAACCAGATGAGTGAAATCCGAGGACAATTAAATTACATTTCCAATGAAAAATAAATTTAGAATTCGGCATTTTGAGGGGTTCTTGGATAGGGGATGACGTCCCTTATATTGCTCATGCCAGTCGCAAACATGACCAATCGTTCAAACCCTAAACCAAAACCGGAGTGAACGGCAGTGCCGTAAGTTCTTAAATCGAGATACCACCAGAGCTCATCTTCAGGAATGTTGAGTTCTTCCATTTTTTGTTGAAGCACTTCCAGCCGCTCTTCTCGTTGCGATCCGCCCACGATTTCTCCGATTCCTGGGAATAGAATATCCATCGCTCGAACGGTTTTTCCGTCTTCATTTAAGCGCATATAAAAGGCCTTAATGTTGGCAGGATAGTCAAAAAGTATAACAGGCGATTTGAAGTGTTTTTCAACCAAGAAGCGCTCGTGTTCGCTTTGCAAATCGGCGCCCCATTCGTTGATTGGAAATTTAAATTTTTTCTTTTTATTTGGCTTACTGTTTTTTAGGATTTCAATGGCTTCAGTATAGCTTAATCGAACGAAATTATTGTCGGCTACAAAACGCAGTTTTTCGGTAAGACGCATGGGGCTACGTTCGTTTTGGGGTTTGGATTTTTCTTCTTGTTCTAAACGATTTTCTAAAAACTCTAAATCGTTGGCATTGTGGTCCAAAACGTAAGTAATGACAGATTTTAGGAAATCTTCTGCCAAATCCATATTTCCTTCCAAATCCATAAAAGCAACTTCAGGTTCGATCATCCAAAATTCGGCCAAATGACGCGATGTGTTGGAATTTTCAGCCCTAAAAGTGGGACCAAAAGTGTAAACTTTCCCCAAAGCCATGGCATAGGTTTCGGCTTCCAATTGCCCAGAAACGGTTAGGTTGGTTTCTTTTCCAAAAAAATCTTTGGAATAATCCACTTCTCCAGTATCTGTTAGTGGAGGATTTTTAGGGTCTAAAGTGGTTACTCGAAACATTTCGCCAGCCCCTTCAGCATCACTTCCTGTGATGATGGGTGCGTGCATGTAATTGAATCCATTGTTGTGAAAATAGGAGTGAATGGCAAACGACAGCGCAGAGCGTAGGCGCATCACGGCACCGAAAGTGTTGGTTCGTGCGCGGAGGTGCGCTTGTTCTCTGAGAACTTCTAAGGTGTGTCGTTTTGGTTGCAAAATCGTTTTGGAAACCAATTCTGGGTTGGCTTCTCCAAGAACTGTAATTTCAGAAACCTGAATTTCTATCGACTGGCCTTTGCCCTGGCTTTCAACCAAGGTGCCTTTCACATGCAGAGCGGCTCCAGTAGTGATTTTCTTTAGAAGATCATCTGACATGGCTTCAAAATCGACAACACACTGAATGCTGTTTAGTGTGGAGCCGTCGTTTAGAGCGATAAACCGATTGGCTCGAAAGGATTTTACCCATCCTTTGACTTCAATTTCTAAATGCTTTAGGTTTTCTTCAAATAATTCTGCTACAGTTTTTGAAATCATATGTCCGTTAAATTAGCCACAAATATAAAACTTTAGGCGTAAAGGTTGGCTGTATTTTTAGCTCTCCTCTTCTACCGAACGTTCTTCTGGAATAATTCTGATGGCTGGTTTTTTAAATACTTTTTTGTTGGCGATGCTTCGCTCCAGAGACAAAAGCATGACGGGGAGCAGTAGCAAATTGGCCATCATGGCTAAAAGAAGGGTGCCAGAAATCAGTGCTCCCAAAGCGACTGTCCCCCCAAAATTGGAGGTTATAAATACTGAAAACCCAAAAAATAGTACAATGGAGGTGTAAAACATGCTTATTCCTGTTTCTCTCAAAGCGGCAAAAATTGAGGGCTTAATTCGCCAATGATTGGCCAATAATTCTTGTCTGTATTTAGCCAGAAAGTGTATGGTATCGTCCACAGAAATTCCAAAGGCTATGCTAAACACCAAAATCGTTGAGGGTTTTATTGGAACGCCAAGGAATCCCATCATTCCGGCGGTTACCAAAAGGGGTAAAATATTAGGGATTAAGGATATAATAATCATCCGAAACGATCTAAACATATAGGCCATAAAAAGTGAAATTAGGACAATGGCAAGGGCTAGTGATAAGATTAAATTTCGCACCAAAAACTGTGTCCCCTTTTGGAATAAATAGGCTTTTCCCGTGATGGACACCGAATAGCGATCCTCAGGGAAAAGCTTTGAAATTTCTTTTTTTAATTCCCTTTCAATTTCCTGAACTTTCTCTGTTTCAGCATTTTTCATAAACGCCGTTATGCGCGCATATTGGCCTGTGGAATCGACGTAATTCTGCAGTAAACTCACATCATTTGTTGTGTTTTTGGCGTACGACAATATGAAATTATTTTCTTGGGCTGTGGGCAGTTGATAGTAGCTTGGATTACCATTGTAAAAAGCTTGTTTGGAGTATTTAACCAACCCTACAATTGACACTGGCTTTGACAGTTCGGGGATGTCATTAATAACATCCTCCAAGGCGCTCATTTTTTTTAGTGTTGAGCGTTTTAACACTCCTTTTTTTCGTTTGGTATCAATCAAAATTTCGAGCGGCAAAACACCATTAAATTCTTCGTCATAGAATTCGATGTCTTTAAAAAAGGATGCGTTTTTGGGCATATCCTCCAAAAGACTCCCCGACGTTTTAATTTGATAAATTCCGATGATACTCGCGATAAGAAATACTAGCGATAGGGAATAAATGGTAATGTTTTTGTGCTTAACAGTAGATTCGATCCAATCGCCTAATGAATTAATCCAGCGCTTGTTCAGGTGTTCCAGATGCCGTTCTTTGGGCATGGGCATGTAACTGTAAATGATGGGGATGACAAAGAGGCAAAGCACAAAAATAGCCATAATACTTAACGATGCAACTGTTCCAAACTCCGTTAGAAGTTTACTTTGTGTAATGATGAAAGTTGCAAATCCTGAGGCGGTTGTGGTGTTGGTCATAAGCGTGGCGTTTCCAACTTTGGAAATCACACGTTGTAACGATTTGGCCTTGTTGCCATGAAGATTGACCTCGTGCTGGTATTTATTGATTAAAAAAATACAATTTGGAACCCCAATAACAATGATAAGTGGTGGAATGAGCGCTGTTAGGACGGTTATCTCATATTCCAAAAATCCAAGAATCCCAAACGTCCACATCACTCCAATAATCACAACGAACATGGATATAAAAGTGGCTCTGTAGGATCTAAAAAAGAAGAAAAATATAAGCGACGTAATCAATACAGCAGCGATGATAAACACCTCAATTTCATCAATAATATTTTGTGAATTTAGTGTGCGCACATAGGGCATCCCAGAAATGCGAACGTCGAGGCCCGTTTTTTTCTCAAAAGAGCTGATTTTTGGAACCAATACCTCAGTGACAAACTCTTTCCTTGCAGATGAATTTACGATGGATTTATCCAACAAAATCATTGATCTAAAGGCGCCAGTTTTTTTATTAAATAAAATATTATCGTAGAAAGGGAGCTCCTCAAATAAGGTTTGTTTAAATCGATTGAGCTCCTCTTCCGTGCGTATGGAATCTTTTACCAGGGGCAAAAAATTAAATCGCTGTTCGTCCTTGTTTTTGACCAATTGTTCTAAATCTTGAGCCGTAACAACAGCGTCTACGTTTTCGGTTTTTTCAAAAGATTTTACAAGTGAATTCCAAGCATTAAACGTGCGGGCGGTAAGCTTAATGCTGTCTTTGATCCCAACGACAATCACGTTACCCTCTTCCCCAAAAATATCAAGAAAGCGGTTGTAATCTAAATTTACTGGGTGCTTGTCTGGAAGGAGGTTGGCCTCGGTATACGAAAATCGCATTTTGTTCCATTGCGAAGTCATGGCCAGCGTTGTTCCAGCAATCAAAATTAAAATCAACACTCGATTTCGAAGAATCAACCGAGCTAAAATTTCCCAAAAACCTGTTGTGAAGCGCTTAAACATACCTAAATTCAGAGGGGGCAAAGGTATTGAAAACCAATTGATTATTCGGCACAAAAAAGGGATTGCTTTTTTTAAAAAAAAGTTAAATCGAGTGGAGTTGAAAATTCTGATTTAAACCGTTAAAATTTCCTTTTCTTTGGCTATAAATAGGGTTTCAGCTTTTTGCACAAAGCGATCGGTCATTTGTTGAATGTCCGTTTCTGTGTTTTTTTTAAGGTCTTCCGAAATGTCATCGAGTTTTTTGACCTCATTGTTGGCTTCTTTTCGGGCCCCTCGAATGGAAATTTTAGCATCTTCAGCTTCAGATTTGGCTTGTTTAGCCAATTCTCGACGTCTCTCCTCCGTGAGTGGCGGAACATTGATGATGATGCTTTCCCCATTGTTCATCGGATTAAACCCAAGGTTGGCAACCATGATGGCCTGCTCAATATCTTGAATCATACTTTTTTCCCACGGTTGTACACTTATTGTTCTGCCGTCTGGAGTATTGACATTAGCCACTTGAGATAGCGGTGTCTGGGTGCCATAGTAATCAACAGTAACGCTGCCCAACATGGCTGGGCTGGCTTTTCCAGCTCGAATGTTTACAAATTGTTTTTCTAAATGGAACAGAGCCTTTTCCATGGCTTCTTTGGCACTGTCTAAAATAAATTCAATCTCTTCGTTCATGGGCTGTGTTTTAACTTACGGTAGTTCCGATTGGTTCACCAGAAATTATTTTGATTAGATTTCCTCTTTTGTTCATGTCAAATACAATAATTGGGAGTTCATTTTCTTGACTCAATGTAAATGCTGTGGTGTCCATAACTTTTAATCCTTTTTTCAAGACATCGTCAAAACTGATGCTGCTAAATTTACTTGCAGACGCATCTTTCTCAGGGTCTGCGGAATAAATGCCATCCACGCGAGTTCCTTTTAGGATGACGTCGGCTTCAATTTCAATAGCCCGCAACACCGCTGCGGAGTCTGTCGTGAAATAGGGATTTCCTGTACCACCACCAAAAATGACTACTCGTTTTTTTTCTAAGTGACGAATTGCTCTTCGACGAATAAACGGCTCGGCCACTTCATTTATTTTAATGGCCGATTGTAAGCGTGTTGGAACTCCTTCATTTTCAAGTGCACTTTGTAGCGCAAGGCCATTAATTACGGTTGCCAGCATACCCATATGGTCGCCTTGAACACGATCCATTCCATTGCTGGCACCTGCAACGCCTCTAAAAATATTACCACCGCCAATGACAATAGCGACTTCTATGCCACGATCTACGGCGTCCTTAATATCTTTTGCATATTCCGAAAGTCGCTGAGGATCAATGCCATATTGACGGGTTCCCATCAGAGCCTCACCCGATAGCTTTAATAAAATGCGCTTGTATCCCATAACTGTATCGATAATTGGAGCAAATATAAACAATATATCAAAATTTTACTGGCATAATCTTTGACCGTGTTAGTTGAATATAAACCTCAAACCTGTGAAGCTTAACAAAATCAGCACCCTGTTTTTTTTAATTGTAGTGTATGCTTGCAAAAGTTTGCCTGTGGAAAATCCTTCTCAAAAATTGGCCGAATTTCTAACCCAAACCTATCTTTCAGAGGGAGATCTTAGAGCCATAGAGTCTGAAGAGAGGCGCTTTCAATACCAAGCTGTAGATTTAAACGAAGATGGAAACAAGGAATATGTGGTTTTTCTTTCAACGCGTTACTTTTGTGGCAGTGGCGGGTGTAGTTTTTTGATATTAGATTCTAATGTTAAACTTATAGCAGATTTTAGTGTAACTACCCCACCGATTTACGTGGATTCTCAGTCCACAGGAGGTTGGAAAAATTTGATACTATGGTCCGATGGTAGTTATCATAAGGTGATTTATAATACAACTTTAAGATCTTACCCAGAAAATCCGTCTGTAGAGCCAGAAATAGATTTGGACATCCAATCCAAACAGGGCTTTCAGGTTATATTTAAAACGCCATCCACACAAAAAGTGTACACTTTTTAAATTTTTAGCTAAAAAAACCCCGCCGTTAGGCAGGGTTTAAATCTTCTTTAGCTAAAAAATATTAACCTAAGGTGACGCGCTTGAATCCAGTCACTTCAACCTGGCCGTAAGAGGCCACATATTTAGCTACTGTGCTCTTTTCGTCTTTGATAAAATCTTGATCCAACAAACACTGCTCTTTGTCAAGTGTTGTATTATCAGAAATAAATCGATCCATTTTTCCTGGAAGGATTTTGTCCCAAATTTGCTCTGGCTTACCTTCGGCTTTCAATTGAGCTTTAGCATCTTCTTCTGCTTGAGCCAAAACTTCTGGAGTGAGTTGTGCCATCGAAATGTATTTTGGAACATTTTTTAGGGGTTTACCTAACCGACCAAGCTCGATATTATCTTTTTCAATTACAGCAATTCGAGCTTCGGTTTCGGATGCGACAAAAGCAGGATCAAAATCTTTGTAGGACAGTGTTGTTGCTCCCATAGAGGCTACCTGCATGGCCAAGTCTTTGGCTAAGGTTGCCGCATTTTCTACATCGGCAGAAAGTCCAACAACAGCTGCGATTTTATTGATATGAACATAGGCACCAACGTAGGGGGCTTCTACTTTTTCGAACGCTTTGATGTCCAGTTTTTCACCAATAACACCTGTTTGCTCAATAAGCTTTTCAGCAACTGAAATTCCACCAAAATCGGCTTCCAAAAAGGCCTCTTTAGAATCAAAATTAATGGCAATCTCGGCAAGTTGCTTGGCCAGAGCCAAGAAGTTTTCGTTCTTTCCTACAAAGTCAGTTTCACACCCTAAAACAATGGCAACACCCACCGAGTTGTCGTCATTGACTTTGGCAACAGCGGCACCTTCGCTAGAATCGCGGTCAGCCCGTTTTGCGGCAACTTTTTGCCCTTTTTTTCGTAAAATGTCGATAGCGTTATCAAAATCTCCTTCTGCTTCTACAAGCGCTTTTTTGCAATCCATCATTCCTGCGCCGGTAGCTTTTCGGAGCTTATTGACTTCTGCTGCGGTAATTTTTGTCATGATTTAAAATTTTAAAAAAAGCCGAAAAATTGTTCTGTTGAGGAAAATTCTACGACTTTATATTAGTGGTATTTTTTAAAAAATTATTCTTCTTCTTTTGGTGCGGTTTCTGTGGCTGGTGCAGGGTTAGCATCTGCCGTTTTTCCTTCTTTCTCTGCTTTTCTGTGAGCCAGTCCTTCAGCAACAGCTTCTGTAACTGTTGTTAGAATTTTGTTTATCGATTTTGAAGCATCATCATTTGATGGGATCACAAAATCAACTTGTCTTGGGTCAGAATTGGTGTCAACCATAGCGAAAATGGGGATATTTAATTTTTGAGCTTCCTTGATTGCGATGTGCTCTCGTTTAATATCTACAATAAACAACGCTCCTGGAAGTCGAGTCATATCAGAAATCGACCCAAGGTTTTTTTCAAGTTTAGCACGTAAACGATCCACCTGAAGGCGTTCTTTTTTGGAAAGCGTGTTAAACGTTCCATCTTTTTTCATTCGATCGATCGAAGCCATTTTTTTAACCGCTTTACGAATCGTGACAAAGTTAGTTAACATCCCGCCTGGCCATCGTTCTGTAATGTAAGGCATATTAACGTTTGATGCTTTTTCAGCCACAATGTCCTTAGCTTGTTTTTTGGTTGCTACAAAAAGAATTTTGCGTCCCGATGCTGCTATTTTGGAAAGTGCTTTTGAGGCCTCTTCTAGTTTTGCAGCTGTTTTGTACAGGTTGATGATATGGATGCCGTTGCGCTCCATATAAATGAATGGGGCCATATTTGGATCCCATTTTCTTGTGAGGTGCCCGAAGTGGACTCCGTTGTCAAGTAAATCTTTAACGTCTACTTTTCCCATGTTTGTATTAGTTTACGTTCTGTTGAATTAGCAATGGATAAGTGGCTTGTTGTTCAAGGCCTTAACCATTTAGATGCTAAACTAAATCTTGGCAGACAAGCTGCCATAGACAACAATAACTGGTTTATATAATAATGCTGAACTCGTTTCAGCAGTAATTTAATTAGTTTCAATTAACGCTTAGAGAACTGGAATTTCTTTCGCGCTTTCTTTTGTCCAAATTTCTTACGTTCAACCATCCTTGGGTCTCTGGTTAACAAACCTTCCGGTTTTAAAACCCCACGATTCTCTTCGTTGACTTCACACATCGCTCGAGAAATGGCCAAACGAACTGCCTCGGCTTGTCCAGTTACTCCACCGCCATAAACGTTGATGTTGATGTCAAAATTCCCATCATTATCCGTTAATGTTAGAGGTTGATTAACCTTGTACTGAAGGGTTGCCGTACTAAAATAGGATTTAAAATCTTTACCATTCACTGTAATGTTTCCTTTTCCTTCAGAAACATAAACACGTGCTACTGCCGTTTTTCGTCGGCCAATTTTATGAATAACTTCCATTAGTTAACGTCGTTTAAATTTATTACTTTGGGCTGTTGCGCTTGGTGAGGATGGTCCGATCCAACGACAACACTTAGGTTTCTGAACAGTTCTGCACCAAGTTTGTTTTTTGGAAGCATCCCTTTTACAGATTTTTCAACCAGTCGTGCTGGATCTTTGGCAAAAAGCTCTGTGGCAGTTAGCGATCGCTGACCTCCAGGATACCCCGTATGACGAAGGTAAGTTTTGTCCGTCCATTTCTTTCCAGAAAGTTGAATCTTTTCAGCATTAATCACAACCACGTTGTCACCACAATCCACATGAGGCGTGAAATTGGGCTTGTGCTTGCCTCTTAATAAAATTGCCACCTTGGAAGCCAATCGCCCAAGTGTTTGGTTCTCTGCATCAACCAAAACCCACGTTTTGTTTCGCGTGGCTTTGTTGACTGAAATTGTTTTATAACTTAAAGTATCCACAATACTAACTATTTTCTTAATAATGTATATCCTCTCCAAAAAAAGAGTTTGCAAATCTACAATTATAAATTGTTATTAACAAAATCTATCGGCGGATATTTTTTGGTTTATCACTCTAAGCTTAAATCGTATCTTTGCAAGTGTTAAAAATTTTAAAATCTTAATGAAATATCGTTGCAGCTCCGATATATTTGCCACAACCATCACACACCTACTTTATTCATCATGATAAAATACCTCTTACCCTTTGTTTTGTTTAGCGTTTCGTTGGCCTCCCAAACCACACCTCGAAAACAATACGTTACCCAGGAAATTCCACTTGAAAATTCCATAAATATAGATGGTATTATTGACGAATCGCCCTGGGACAACGTCCCGTGGGGCACAGACTTTATTGAGGTTAGCCCCGATGAGAACACCCCACCTTCTGAACAAACAAAATTCAAAATTTTATACGATCAAAAATACCTCTATATTGCCGTATTAGCCCTTGATTCTGAACCGAAAACCATTACAAAACGACTCACAAGGCGCGACGGATTTGAAGGAGATCGTATTAATATTCTCATTGACAGTTACCACGATTTACGAACCGCTTTTTTGTTTACCGTCACAGCCGCTGGAGTCCGAGGGGATGAAATTGCAACCGACAATGGCAATAACATTGATGATAGTTGGAACCCCATTTGGAGTACTAAAGCACAAATTGTTCCAGAAGGATGGTCCGCCGAAATGAAAATACCTCTGAGTCAGCTCCGTTTTGGGAATGCCCAGGAGCAAGTTTGGGGGCTAAACGTGATTCGTCAATATTTCAGGCAAAATGAATTATCGGCTTGGGACCGCATTCCGGTAGGGTCCCCAGGGTGGGTAAGCGAAGCTGGGGAGCTTCGTGGATTAAAAAATATCATACCTCAAAAGCAAATTGAAATTCAACCGTTTACGGTGGCTCAAATGGAAACCTATGAAGCCCAAGCGGGAAATCCTTACCGCGATGGGCGCGATTATAAATTAAACGCAGGATTGGATGCGAAAATTGGCATCACAAATGATTTAACTTTAGATGTGACGGTCAATCCAGATTTTGGTCAAGTGGAAGCCGATCCGGCCGCTATTGCTTTGGATGGTTTTGAAATTTTCAACAGAGAACAACGGCCGTTTTTTGTTGAAAATAAAAATATTTTTGATTATCAATTTGCAGGCAATCGAGACAATCTATTTTTCTCCAGACGAATCGGACGAGCGCCTCAAGTTTTTCCTTCAACCCCTTCAGGGTCGTATACCAATAGGCCGCAAAATACCACCATTTTAGGCGCGGCCAAATTTAGTGGAAAAACAAAAGACGGATGGTCCATTGGGGTTTTAGAAAGTGTAACCTCAAGAGAATTTATGGAAATCAACAACAATGGTGCTGTTTCCGATACCCTTGTGGAGCCGTTTACCAATTATTTTGTGGGACGTGTTCAGAAAGATATGAATGACCGCAATACCTTTCTGGGAGGGATTTTTACGGCCACAAACCGATCTATTAGTGAAGAAACCTCAAAGTTGAGAAAGGCAGCTTATTCTGGCGGTATTGATTTTAGACATCAATGGAATAATCGAACCTACTATTTTCAAACCAATGCTGTAATGAGCCATGTGACAGGAAGTCCAGAGGCCATAAAAGCCACCCAAGAGAGCTTGACCCACTTGTTCCAAAGGGATGATGCCACACATCTCAATGTTGATCCCAACAAAACCAGTTTAACGGGAACGGGTGGATTGATTGAGATTGGTAAAGATGGCGGCAGAAATTGGAATTACAGCACAGGATTTAAGTGGACCTCGCCGGAGCTGGAAATTAATGACATTGGATTTTTAAGACGCGCCGATCAAAAGTTTCAATGGCTAAATGTCAGGTACCGAACAGCCAAGCCGTTTTCGGTCTTTAGAAATATCAATCTAAGATTCAATCAATTTACCTCCTACGATTTTGAGGGCAATCACAACAGAACACAATATGATTTTAGGAGTTGGATTAATTTTTTAAACAATTGGGGGCTTAATATTGGCTTTACTCACAAACCTAGAATTTTTCAAAACAGTGCGCTCAGAGGTGGGCCCAGGTGGCGTTTTTCGGAAGAAAATTTTAAGTTTATTTCGTTCGATACCGACCAACGTCGCCGATTTAACGCCAGTTTTCGTGTGGTTCATTCTCAAGCCAAAGAAAATAATTTTTCGTTCCTAAAATTTGGAGTAGAGTTGAATTATCAACCTTTTGACGCCCTAAACATCTCTCTCTCCCCTGAATTTGAATCTCGTCCCAACAAAACCCAGTACGTTACTCAATTGGATTATAACGGCTCCAAACGGTATATTTTGGGGACCATTGACAACAAAACCATTAAAGCCTCCTTGCGAATTAATTACACATTAAATCCAAATTTATCCATTCAATATTACGCCCAACCCTTTGTATCGCGGGGGCGGTATTCCGATTTTAAGTACGTTACGGCACCCACTGCTGATCGATTGGAGGATCGTTTTTATGCCTACAATTCAGATCAAGTCAATATTAGCGAAGACCGATACGAATTTGATGAAGATCAGGACGGGCAGTTGGACTACAGTTTTGGTAACCCAGATTTTAATGTCGTTCAGTTCAATTCCAATTTGGTTATGCGTTGGGAATACATCCCCGGGTCCGAACTTTTTCTGGTGTGGTCTCAGGGGCTTCGTTCAAACTTAGATTCGGGGCTGAGTTTGTTGGACGGGTTTGAGTCTGGAATTATCAACCGGCAACCTCAAAACATCTTTCTAATCAAAGCAACATACAGGTTTATATTGTAGTGTTTTTTAGAACAATTTCTTTCATGTAATTATTGAAAAAGCGGGATTTTAGACCTATCTTTGCACCGCTAATCAGAAGTCATTATTGGCCATGCCACAACCCCTTGTTTCACCTCCAACCACTACAAGTCGTTTTGAAGATTTTAAGGCGATTACCAAGATGGGTTTGTCCATAAGCGTCGTATTTTCCTCTATTGCGGGCTACCTTCTAGCCGCGACAACAATTGATCCTCTCGTTCTGGTACTATTGGCCTTTGGAGGATATTGTATGGTGGGGGCATCTAATGTTTTTAATCAAATCATCGAAAGAGATTTGGACGCGCTGATGTTTAGGACAAAAAATAGACCAATTCCTTCTGGGCGAGTATCCGTAATTAATGCGTTTGTTTTGGGGGTTTTATTAACAGTTTTAGGCCTTACAATTTTGTATTGTATCAACCCCAAAACAGCGATGTTTGCCGCCATTTCCATTTTCTTATACACAAGCGTTTACACCCCCTTAAAGCAAAAAACACCATTGTCGGTATTTGCAGGAGCCATTCCAGGGGCCATCCCGTTCATGTTGGGCTGGGTCGCTTTTACAGGACGATTTGATATTGAACCTGGTGTTTTATTTATGATTCAATTTTTTTGGCAATTCCCACATTTTTGGGCCATCGCATGGTTTTTGGATGAAGATTACAAAAAAGCCGGGTTTTTAATGTTACCCACAGGAGCCAAAGACAAAGGCACTATTTTGCAAATTATCATTTACATCTCTTGGACTATTATAATCTCAATTGTTCCTGCATTTGGATACAGTGGTCGTTTAGAATTGTCATGGGTTGCAGCCGTACTTATTGTGATCTTGGGGCTGGTTTTTTTAAGCTTTGGATTTAAATTATTCAAGCATCAAACCGATCAATCGGCTAGACAACTCATGCTCGCCAGTGTCATTTACATTACCACCTTACAACTTGTTTATGTTTTCGATAAAATAATTTAACTGCTATGGATTTAACTCAAGGCACCTCCGAACAAAAAAATAACCGCGCCAAAAAAATGATGCTATGGTTCGGTATCGTATCCCTAATTATGACTTTTGGCGGACTTACAAGTGCTTTTATTGTGAGCAGCACCCGCGAAGATTGGCTTAATAATTTTATACTTCCAGAGGCATTTACCTACAGCACTATTGTTATTTTTTCAAGCAGTATTGTTTTGTATTTGACCAAAAAAGCCATCATTAAAGGCCAACGCTCCTTGAGCACATCGTTACTTTTAGGCGTTTTTGTTTTAGGCGTTGCATTTATTTACGCCCAAGTTGTTGGATTCAATCAAATCATAGCAACGGGATATAATTTTACTGGGCCAACCAGCAACATAACCATGTCCTACATCTACATCATTGCGGTGCTGCACATTGTGCATGTGGTGGCCGCTCTTGTTGCACTAAGCGTTATTATTGTTAAACATCTCAAACGACCCTACACCTCAAAGAATAGATTGGGCTTCGACTTGGCCTCTACATTTTGGCATTTTGTTGACATTTTATGGCTCTATCTCTTTTTCTTTTTATATTTCTTTAACAAAATAAATTGATTATTTTTGCATCACTCAAAACAACAAAACAACTATGAATTCTACAGCAGTTAGCACAGGGACAGAAGGAAAAACTTGGGGCGGGGGAAATCAACCCCTCAAAGCAAGTTACGGAAAAATGATGATGTGGTTCTTCATCGTTTCTGATGCTTTAACATTTTCAGGGTTTTTGGCCGCTTATGGGTTTTCACGATTTAAATTTATAGACTATTGGCCCATAGCCGATGAGGTTTTTACGCACGTGCCCTTTTTGCATGGCCAAGAACTGCCCATGATTTATGTCGCCTTCATGACCTTCATTCTTATCATGTCTTCAGTAACCATGGTTTTGGCGGTTGACGCTGGCCACCAAATGAAAAAAAACAAAGTCATCTGGTATATGTTTTTTACCATAATTGGCGGGCTTATATTTGTGGGGTCGCAAGCATGGGAATGGGCAACGTTTATCAAAGGGGATTACGGTGCTATTCAAACCAAAGGGGGAAATATTTTACAATTTGGCGAATACAAAACCATTGAAGGCGAAACGGTCTTTAAACGAGTAGCCGTCGAAGAATTTGCTGTAGCAGCCCACACAGATCGGGCCCAACACCAGAAAAAGAACGGATTATGGTTCGTTAGTGAAGGAAGTCTTCCCGCATTTTCAGTGGAAGACGTTTATCATGGATTAGAAGCACATCCTAACATCCTAGTTCGAACACAAACCATCAATCAAGATGGCGAAAAAACAGTACTCTCCAGAGAAGAATCGTTAAAACAACTCAAAGCCAACGGCAAACGATACGTCAAAGGCGCCAACCTGGAAGTTAACGAATATGGCGCCCCATTATTTGCCGACTTCTTTTTCTTCATTACAGGATTTCACGGGTTTCACGTTTTTTCAGGTGTAGTAATCAATATCATTATATTTTTCAATGTAATCATTGGAACCTATGAGAGAAGAAAAAATTATGAAATGGTAGAAAAAGTTGGACTGTATTGGCACTTTGTCGATTTGGTTTGGGTTTTTGTATTTACCTTCTTTTATCTTGTCTAACAACAAACGTTTATAAAAAATGGCAGATCACGCACATAAATTAGAAATTTTTAGAGGTATAATCAAGTTTAAATCCAACACCCAAAAAATTTGGGGCGTTTTGTTATTGCTTTCAATTGTTACCGCCATTGAAGTTGTTCTTGGTATTTATAAGCCGGAAATCCTTATGACCCCCTCCATGACTCCTTTTGAAGGTGGATTTGGAGCTACACTTCTGAATATCCTTTTCTCGGCTTTCATTTACACTAAAACACTCAACCTTATTTTTATTGTCTTAACCATCATAAAGGCGTATTATATTACTTGGGATTTCATGCACATGCGCGACGAAACGAAATTCCTGAGAAGAATTGTGGTTTGGACGGCCGTGTTTTTAATTTGTTACCTTATTTTTATTCTTTTACAAGAAGGGGGCTACATCGAGTCGGTTTTTACCAACGGCTACGTCAAGCGAGATTTCTAAAATTAAGAATATATTATCACTAAAAGACGGACTGAATGTCCGTCTTTTTTTATTTTTGTATCATGACCGTCACCAACATAAAGAAACCTATTGTACTCACTGTTTTGTTTTTTTTACCGGTACTTTTTCTATTATTTCTGTACCCCTCAAAACACAATTACGAGCCCCTAGACATCGTCAAGGAAAACATCCCGGAACTGAAAGAATTTAAAACTTTTAATGGAAACCCCATAGCGTTAGAGGATCGACTGTCTGTGGTTGGATTTTTTGGGGAAACGCCCATGGAGGACACCACCTTAGCCCTCAACCTAAAAGAACTTATTTATGATAAATTCTTTGGGTTTAAGCGCTTTCAAGTACTTATTTTATTGCCTTTAAGTGCAGAAGCACAAGCTCGAGACCTGCAAAAAGATTTAAACGCTTTTGCACCCTTAGACTATTGGACTTTTGCTTTTGGAAGTGAAGCCGCTGTAAAACAGGCCTACACCAACTTCAAGATTGCCAAACCGTTGGACGATGCCTTGGCTTCTAGTGACGTGTTCGTTGTTGATCGTGAACGCAACCAAAGAGGACGATTGGATGACCGTAATGAAACGGAAATAGAAACCAATTCTACAATTTACGGCCTACCCTCTTATGACGTTTTGGAAGTGTCTGTTTTGAAAAATAAAATGAGCGACGATATGCGAATTTTATTCACCGAATACCGCCAAAAAAGGAAAGGAAATTTTAACTCAACCGCCAGACGCGCTCAAGATTTAAAACAATGAAAAAGACGTATTCATACATAGGAGTTTCATTCATTATACTGATTTTTGGAATTATTTTCATTCCTCGAATAGTGACAAGAATCCAACAAGGCGACATCACCCGCAACGAGAGCAGAAGCCAAGATATTAAACTTAAAGTCACCGACGAATCATCGTTATCGTATTTGATTATTAATGGCGAACGAAAACAAGTTGCACCATTTAGTTTTACCAATCAACATGGAGAAATTATCACGAATAAAAACTTTGAACAAAAGGTCTATCTTGTGGAGTTTTTCTTTACCACTTGCCCGACCATTTGCCCAAAAATGAGCCAAAATTTGGTGGATATTCAAAATACATTTCCCAACAGAGACGACTTTGGGATTGCTTCATTTACCATCAATCCAACCTACGACACGGTTGATGTTCTAAAAGCGTATGCCGCTCAATACGGCATTACAAATCCAAATTGGCATTTTTTGACAGGCCCCCAAGAAGATATCTACGATTTGGCTAATGTTGGATTTAATCTCTATGCTGCACAAGTTGACGGCGCTCCTGGCGGATTTGAACATTCAGGAAATTTTGCATTGATCGATAAAGCGGGTTATATTCGCTCCAGAGTCGATGCTTTCGGAAACCCCAAAATTTATTACAAAGGAACGATTAGCCAAAAAGAACAAGTTAATGATGAAGGCGAATCTGAAGAGATTTCTGCTCTTAAAGAAGATATTTTAAAATTACTAAACGATGAATAAAACGACCAAACCCGCCCAGAAAAAATACAACCGCCTAATTAATGCGGTCTCTATAATCATTCCACTAGCAGTTGCTTTACTATTTTTTGTGCGTTTACCAAATGTAGAACCCCTTACATTTCTACCCCCTATTTATGCTTCAATGAACGGGATTACTTCTGTTCTTCTAATAGGAGCATTAATCGCGATAAAGAATAAAAAAGTATACCTACATGAAAACCTCATGAAAACTTCAGTAGCATGTTCCTTGCTGTTTTTACTGATGTATGTCGCTTATCACATGACCAGCCCCCCAACAGAGTATAAGGGAAATGTACCATTTTTATACTATTTTATTCTGAGCTCCCATATCATACTTTCGATTGTAGTCATACCACTGGTTCTTCACAGCTATTCACGAGCGTATTTTGGCGAATACAAGGCGCATAAAAAAATTGTAAAATATGCTTTCCCAGTCTGGCTTTATGTGGCAGTAACTGGTGTTATTGTTTACATCATGATCTCTCCATTTTACAGTTAGACCTTGCGATTAATATTCACATTTCTTATTGTATTTAATGGTCTTTGGGTCAATGCCCAATGTGCCATGTGCCGTGCCGTGTTGGAAAGTGAAGCTGGACAACAAACCGCCAAAG